>CAYMZO010000057.1:0-8415 GCA_964394885.1 uncultured Eubacteriales bacterium
AATATACAAAAACTAAAATTTTTAAAAACGATTTTATAAAAGAAAATATTATGGGACCTAATCCGGCAAAGCTTTTAGAAGAACTTATAACGCTTAAGGAGATACCTGAAAAGTCTACTGTACTCGACCTTGGATGTGGTAAAGGTGTAACTTCTATAATGCTTGCAAAGGAATATGGACTGCGTGTTTTTGCAACAGATTTGTGGATAACTCCAACAGAAAATAAAAAAAGGTTTGAATCGTTTGGGCTTACATCAAATGAAATTATTTCGATAAAATCAGAGGCACACGAGCTGCCTTATTCAGAAGAGTTCTTTGATGCGGTAGTAAGTGTCGATTCATATCATTATTTTGGGCTTGATAAAGAATATCTGGATAAGTATTTGTTGCCGTTTGTAAAGCACGGAGGATATTTACTATTTGTAGTACCGGGGTTTAAAAAGGATATACACGAAAATCTTCCACCGGAACTGTTGAAATCGTGGACAAAAGAAGACCTTGAAACAATGCACGATATACAATACTGGACCGATATAATAGGACATTCAAATGGTGCTGAAATCGTTTCAATAAGTGAAATGCAAAGCTTTGAAGAGTGCTGGAATGATTGGCTTGAGTGTGAAAATGAGTATGCGGTATCCGACCGATTGTCAATGAATGCAGGAGCAGGGAAGTATATGAACTTTATTTCCATAATACTTCGCAGAAAATAAATACTATAACGGTAGTTTGCCCATATAATCTTGTCGTTTAAAGAATAAAAAACCACCAGTTCAACTGGTGGTTTTGATTATATGGTTTATGTATTGTTTAATATTGTCTTTCTTCAAGCCTTTTAGCAAACTCAACCAAGAAGTCTATTTTGTTCTTGTTGAAAGGTTCAAGAGCGTCTATTGCATGACCGGTAAGCTCAGTTACAAGTCGCCTTGACTCATCAAGTCCAATAAGAGATGGGAAGGTTGTCTTCTTCCTTTCAATATCTCCCAATGGTAATTTTCCGAGTTCTTCTGTTGAGGAGATAACATCAAGAATATCGTCGACAATTTGAAAGGCAAGTCCGATATTTTCAGCATATTTTTTGGCTGCAAGTATCTTTTTCTTACCTGCACCGGCTGCGATACATCCCATTTCAGCTGCTGCATCAAATAATGTCTCTGTTTTCATTATGTAAATCTTTTTTAAAGCAGATATGTCAACAGGATTGTTTTCGTTTATTATGTCGAGAGTTTGACCTCCAACAAGACCATTTATACCAACTGCATTAACTAAGGCTTGTGCAGCTTTAAGTGCTGCAAATTTATTGTAGTTTGCTTCGGATATGATAATTTCAAAAGCCATTACCGATAAGGCATCAGATGCAAGAATTGCAACAGGTTCACCATACTGAACGTGGCAAGATGGCTTACCACGACGCTGTGGGGCATTATCCATAGTAGGCAAATCATCTTGAATAAGAGAGGTAGAATGAATAAATTCTAATGCACAAGCATAGGATATTGCCTTTTCGGGCTTCTTTCCGCAAGCTCTGCAAAATTCAAGTGCAAGTATGGGGCGTAATCTTTTTCCACCATTCATAATACTGTATTTCATAGCCTGAGAAACAATACTGGTTTGATCTCCATGCTCGCCAAGGAATTGAGTCAGCTTGTTGTTAACTAAGTCCAAATCATATTGATAAATCTCATCATACACGAAGTCCTTCAATAAAACCCCACCTCAAAAAATATTTGGAACCTTAAAATCACGTACACCAAAATACATTATATACAATATTATCATATCGGTTGTAACGATGTCAATTTTATATTATCCTTTTTGTTCTGCCGTTTATGTAGAAAAAGTTGCAGAGGAAGGAATATTAAAGTATAATTACAAAGATGTAAAGTTCTAAATTGATAAATAAATACAAGGATGTTTTTAATGTCAAACATAATTCTTTTAGGTTTTGTGAGCTTTTTTGCAGATGTGGCAACAGAAATGGTTTATCCAATAGTGCCACTGTACTTAACTGCGGTATTCGGCGCAACACCGGCACTTATAGGTCTTATAGAGGGCATTGCAGAAAGCCTTGCAAGCTTGCTTAGGGTCTTTAGCGGATATATTTCCGACAAATACAAAAAGAAAAAACCTCTTGCGTTTGCAGGATATTCCACGGGACTTATCTACAAGATAGCGTTGATAACCGCAACGTCTTGGGTAGGTATTCTTGCGGCAAGAGTAATTGATAGAATCGGAAAAGGTATAAGGACTGTGCCGAGAGATGTGCTTGTTAGTGAAAGTGCAGAAAAGAATAAACTGGGAAAAGCGTATGGGCTACATCAGTCGCTTGATATGGCTGGCTCTGCCATTGGAATACTGCTTGCGTTTTTACTAATGAGTAATGTAAAACATTCCGGAGATTTAAACTTTAAATGGATATTTTTAATCTCAATGATTCCAACTGTAATCGGACTGTTTATGATATTGTTTGTAAAGGAAAATAGGTCTAATAGTATTATAGAAAAACAAGAGCCGTTTTGGAAGGGAATTAAAAAACTCGATAAAAACCTAAAGTTATATATTTTAGTTACATTTTTGTTTACACTTGGAAATTCTTCAAATACGTTCTTGCTTCTCAGAGCAACGGATGTTGGATTTGACGATACTTCTGCAATTTTCCTATATTTTATTTACAATTTAACTGCGGCAATTCTTGGAATGCCTTTAGGAAAATTATCAGACAAGCTTGGCAGAAAAAATGTGCTTGTTGCAGGCTACCTTTCTTTTGCACTTGTATATGCAGGATTTGCATTTGCTTCAAACAAGCCAATGTTGATTGCAAGCTTTGTGCTTTATGGAATATATATTGCAGCAACCAAAGGCGTTGAACGTGCATTTATTGCAGAGATTGCGCCTGCTGATTTAAAGGGTACAATGCTGGGACTGCATTCAACCATTGTAGGAATTGCGTTGCTTCCTGCAAGTACAATAGCAGGATTGCTTTGGACATATTTTGGTGCTAAAGCCCCGTTCTTGTTTGGCTCTGCACTTGCCTTTATCTCAGCTGTTATTTTAATGTTCCTTTTAAAAAGACCATCTGTTGATAAAAGATTAAATACAGATACATAATTGTATGTTTAATAAAAACACCCTACGATAATGCAACTAAAAGATGTTGCAAGTAATCTTAAAACTTTGTTGTTTGTATCATTATAAAAAGCCACCGATTAATCGGTGGCTTTTACTATTTCTTTAGTTCCATAACATTTCTTGGATAAATTTCATTCATATACATTGAGGTGATAAGAAAATCTGCGGTTGCTTCATTGTTTGCAATAGGAATATCGAAAACCTGAGCGATACGCAACAAAGCCTTAACATCGGGGTCGTGAGGATGAGCAGAAAGAGGGTCGGAGAAGAAAATTATGATGTCGATTTTTCCTTCAACTACTCTTGCACCGATTTGTTGATCTCCACCTAATGGGCCACTGTTAAAGCCACGAACAGGAAGACCGGTAGCTTCTGAAATCAGCTTTGAGGTTGTACCTGTACCACATAGAAAATGCTTTTCGAGTATTTCTTTGTTTCTTTTGCACCATTCAATCATTGCAGGCTTTAAATTGTCGTGAGCAATAAGGGCAATGTTCTTTTGCTTGTCCATAGGGCTAAGTTTAATATCATTCATAATTCATCCTCCTTTAAAAATATACTTTTTTATAAAAAAACAATCCAACCAAAATGGCTGAGATTGTTTTAATTGGGCTGAATGTAAAACTCATCTAAAATCTGATATGCGACCTCTGGAGATGCACAAATTAGAATTACAATATAACTTCCGTGTACGGAAACTGAATTAGCATCAAATTTATTAAATTCCTTTATGTTAATCTCTTTGAAACTGTTGGCCTTTAATTCAACTTTTTCCATAATTGAATTGACAGCTGATTGCCTGTTATCGTCATTATTAATCTTAAATACTGCTATTTCATCTGCACATCCCTCTGTTTTTGATGTGTATGCAGAAAAATCATCAAGATAAGTTGAATTAAATCCATAGTGTATGGAAATATCTTCAAGGTCAAGCTCAACCAAGTCTTTTAAGCCAAGCTTAACCTTCAACTTATCTGTTACTTGTTTTGCTGAGTTTGGTGAAAATATTCCGGCATTTGTTTTTGATAAGACATCTTTTTTAGCGTCAGATGCCTCTTTTCTTAATCCGCATCCGGTAAGCATTAAAATTGTACAAATAAATATAACCGAAAATTTTAATTTTTGCATGGTGAAAACCATCCTTTATTAAGAAAAAGTGTACCATTTAAACTTGTATGTAAAATAAGAAAAAGCTTATAGATACAACGAAATTCAGCTTAATATCCCTGTAAGGATAGCTAATTATAACATATTTCGGCTAAAAAAGACATTTCAAAACAGTTACAGTTTGTGAACAAAAAGTCCGCTTAATAATTTCGGCTCAAACCAAGTGGATTTAGGTGGCATTATGTTGCCCGAATCAGCGATTGCCATAAGCTCTTTAACCGTTGTAGGATACATAGCAAAGGCAATTTTCATATCTGATTTTACTCGTTTTTCAAGCTCTTTTAATCCTCTTATTCCGCCGACAAAATCAATTCTGTCAGAGGTTCGAGGGTCGTCGATACCAAGAACAGGGCAAATAAGATTTTCTTGAAGAACAGAAACGTCAAGTGAAGCAACAGGGTTGGATTTATCAAAGGTTCCTTCCTTGGCAGAAAGTTTATACCATTTGTCGTCTAAGTACATTCCAAATGAATGTGCATTTTCCGGACGATAAGCCTCGTTTGAAACAATTTCGTTTACATCAAATTTGTCAGATATTTTATTTAAAAACTCATCTTTTGAAAAACCGTTCAAATCTTTGATTACTCGGTTGTAATCCATAATTGCAAGCTCGCTTGCAGGGAATGCAACGGCAAGGAAAAAGTTGAATTCCTCTGTACCATCATAAGACTTGTTGGCTTCTCTGCGTTTCATACCAACTTTAACAGCAGATGCAGCACGATGATGACCGTCAGCTATGTAAAGTGAGTCTACTTTACAGAAACTGTCTTGAAGTATTGCGTTGGTCTTTTCATCATCAATTACCCAAACAGTATGGGAAATTCCATCGTCTGTAAGAAAATCGTAAACAGGAGAGTGATTATCTTTCCAGCTGTTAACAATGCTGTTTATATTTTGATTATCTCTGTATGTAAGGAAAATAGGTCCGGTGTTAGCATCACAATAGTCAACGTGATTTATTCTGTCGGCCTCTTTCTCTGCTCTTGTGAATTCATGCTTTTTAATTGTGTTGTTAATATATTCATCAATAGAAGCACATCCAACAAGCCCTGTTTGACTTCTGCCGTCCATAATCTGTCTGTAAATATATATGCAGGGAGTTATGTCCTGCTTGCATATTCCTTTTTCAGAAAGAGAATCAAGGTTTTCCTTTGCCTTAAGATAAACTTTCTTATCGTATGGATTTATAGATGGGTCAAGGTCAATCTCTGCCTTGTCAACGTGCAAGAAAGAGTAAGGATTACCTTTAACCATATCTCTTGCTTCATCACTTGTCATTACATCGTATGGAAGTGCAGCGACATTTTTTGCATATTCGGGTACTGGTCTTACTGCTTTAAAAGGTCTGAAAGTTGCCATTAAAAAACACTCCTGAAAAATTAAATTTCAAAATCCTCTTTTGAAAACTCCTTAAGCTTAGGCTGCCTTTTTGGACGTCTTTTTAAAGGATCGTACTTAAAATGCCTGCAAGAAGATAAGGGAGACATAACACCGTTTTTTGAACACAAAACAGAATTTTCGTCAACTGTTAACCGACCAAAATCGCAGTATTCACACGCTGGCGAAAGATTTTTACTGAAAAGACGTTGCATATTCCCAAAACTCCCAACTTGATTTTTAATAAAGAAATTTTAACACATTTCACGTTTGGTATCAAGGTCTAAAATAAGCATAGCACTCATAAACAGAAGTGCTGCTGCCGCAGGTCCCGATACTGAAAAAATAACGTCAAAAGCAAGTGCGTTTGAAGAAAAAGTTTGAACTTCGCAAGGAAATATTTTTAAAAGTTGCTCACATATAACAGATGAAACTGTTGCACAGACGAGTCTTGAAAGAAAAAATTTAGAAAGATTTATTTCAACACCTTGCAAATATCTCATTATTTGGCAGTGGACACAAAGACCGGACCAGCCCAGAACAAACGCAATGGTTGGAATGCTTACACTTTCAGAGGCGACTTTGCAACCGGAAGTAACCTCAAGTATACATTTTATAAAAGTAGCAATGCTTTCGGAAATGGGTGGCAAAGATATTATTGCTCCTAAACAGGAAAAGAGTATTACCCAGACGCATACGGAAAAAATTGCTTGTGCTCCGTCGGAGGCAGAATCCGTAATTGCTCTTGAAATTTTTGCATCGTTTTTTATCGTTGGCGAGCAAATAATTTCACACTCTTCATTATTTTCGGTAAATGCAGTTACAATTCCAATTAAAATTGAAGAGATACATAGTGAAGCAAATATTATGACCCCGATTTTTGAACTTCCAAACATAGCATAGCCCACTGCATTAATTACAAATGCAGGTCCTGCATTAATGCAAAACAGCATCATACGTTTTGCTTGAAATTTTGTGATTTGTTTATTTTCAAACATTTCGTATGTCATTTTTGCACCAACAGGAAATCCGCCAATCAGACTCATAAAAATTACACCTGCAGTACAACCGGGAAGCTTAAAAAGCGTTTTTGTCAGTGGCTCAAGGAAATGACCGATTTTATTACAAAATCCTGATTTTACTAAAAAAGATGATAAAACCATAAACGGAAAAAGAGAGGGGATTACAACACCCGAACATAAAAAAAGACCATCGGTAATGCCTTTTGAAACAACACTCGGATAGCACAGAAGGCAGAATGCAATAACAACGGAAATTATAAAGGCAGTAATATTAATAAGATTAGATTTAAGTTTATCGCTCAACATTCACACCTCCCTTTTCAATTTTTATGCCCGAAAAAAGGGTATTATTCTGCTACTATTATCATAAATATCATTGAAAGAGGTGTGTGAAATGAGTCGCAAGCAGGAGGAATACACAAAAAGCAAAGCAAGAGTAATTAATGAAAATTTGCAGGTGCCACAAACGGTAGCTCGTGGCACGGCATACATTGAGCTGTCGGGAAATTACGAGGCTATAATTGAAGGCTGCAAAGGGGTATTGGAATACAGTGATGATGCAATAAGGCTAAACTTAGGCAAAAATGAAGTGAGATTTTTCGGCACCGAGCTTGTGATAAAGTCGTATTTTAATGAACAGGTAATAATACAGGGAAATATTTTAACAATAGATTTTTCTTAATTCTCTTTTGTTTGGAGAGTGTTATTTTGTTTTTTATAAAGCTTATAAGATATATTTTAGGATATGTTACATTTACTGCAAGCGGCGGATTTTCCGAACGCTTTATTAATCTCTGTTCGCAAAAGGGAATTGCTTTGTGGGATGTTGAAAGCAGAAATGGCATCATTAGTGCAAATACAAATATAAGTGGATATAAAAATATAAGAGAATGTGCAAGCCGTTCTGCGATGAACGTTAGAATAAAAGAAAAGCAAGGCTTGCCGTTTTTGATGCATAAATATAGAGGAAGGGTAGGCTTTTTAATAGGTGCCGTTCTTTTTCTATTGATAATCGGATTGCTGTCAACACGCCTTTGGACAATAGAGGTTTCGGGAAATGACGAAATTCCCGATAAAGAGATAATACAGGTGTTTGAAAAGCTTGGCGTTTCAACAGGTGCAAAAATTTCAAACATTGACGTTACAGCTGTTCAGGAACAGGCTCTGGAAGAACTTGACGAGCTTTCTTGGCTTGCTCTTAATATAAGCGGAAGCACTGCAACAGTAGAGGTTCGTGAAAGCATAAAGAAGCCGGAAACCCAAGACCAAACTCCGTGCAATATTATTGCAAATTACGGTGGCCAAATAATAAAACTTGAAGTTTATGACGGAACTTCACAGCAAGAGCTTGGAGCTGCTGTTGCTAAAGGAGATTTGCTGATAAGCGGTGTTATAGAAAATCTCGACGGTTCAGCACAGCTTAAGCACTCTAAAGGACTTGTGATTGCAAAAACAGAAAGAAATTTATCAAGTGTACAAACAGAGGTGGCGATAAAGCAAGTTAAATCAAAAGAAAAGAAAAGATACAGACTATTATTTTTCGGCCTTGATATACCTCTGCTTTGGTTGGATAATAATGTTAAAAATGCAGAGTATTATAGACACGAGTATAAGCTGAACGTTTCGGGCAACATATTGCCGATAGGATATGTTGAAGAAGGATATAAAACTTTTAAAGAAAAAAAGATAAAAATAAATAATCAAAAATGTGAGTTCTTAG
>CAYMZO010000058.1:0-463 GCA_964394885.1 uncultured Eubacteriales bacterium
CACGTAAAATCCAAGTAAAATTTATAAATGAAGCAATTTAAGTTAAAATAAAACATAATTAAAAGGTCTGTGGTTAAAACCACAGACCTTTTTTAGAGCATTTAGTTTTAGTGCAACAATTAGCATCCGCAACCGCAACCGCCGCATCCGCAGTCGTTTCCACAACCGCCACAACCGAAGCCAAATCCATCTCCACAGCAGCAAATGAGGATAATTACAAGAATAATAATCCATAAACAGTTATTCGAGCATCCCATATTCCCAAAGTTCCCCCTTTCTTAAAAGGTGGTTGAGTGATGTATTTTTTTGTCTCAACCGAAACCTTAGTCTCAAGAACATAATATGGGAGTTCAATGTTTTGTGTTACAACGCAATTGCAAAAATAATATGGACAAATATATTTTTTGAGTAATACTATTTGCTGTTATGCAAATTATGTTAAAATTTTTTTTAAAAACTAAAT
>CAYMZO010000058.1:473-8344 GCA_964394885.1 uncultured Eubacteriales bacterium
ATTTTACGATCAAGCGCTTTCCTGTTTTTGGAAGCACAAAACAATTTTGACCTTTTTTGACCTTTGACGAATTAAGGTCAAATGATTACAATGATAAACATAAAGGTCAAAGATAGTCAAAGTTAAAAACAGATTGGAAGTGATGGAGTTGAACCTTAGCAATATGATAGCAAATATGATATTGGAGATGCTTGACGATGAAGGACAAACGGAAATTCAACGTAATGAGCTTGCAGAAAAAATAGGTTGTGTTCCAAGCCAAATAAATTATGTAATTTCATCAAGGTTTACACCGGAGCATGGATATATAGTTGAAAGTCGAAGAGGAGGCGGAGGCTATATAAAAATAACAAGAGCAAATTATGGCAATAATGCTATGATGATGCACGTTATAAATAATGTTGGCGATGAAATTGACGAAAAGACGTGTCGTGCTCATCTGTATAACTTGGATTATCAAAACATAGTGCCTACGCACGATGCAAGGCTGATTATGGCTGCTGTTTCAGAAAACAGTTTAAAGCAGGTTGAAACTGAAATAAGAGATAGAGTGAGAGCCACAATATTTAAGCAACTATTGTTGGCTGAAATGTAAAAAAATAATATTTAAGTAGCTGTTATTTATTTGATATATAAAATTAAGGGGGATTTTATTATGCTATGTCAAAACTGCGGTAAAAGCGATGCAACAACTCATATAAAACAAATTGTAAATGGTGAAAGAACTGAACTTCATCTTTGCTCTGATTGTGCAGAACATCTTGGATATGGAAATCTCTTTTCGGGGTTTGGATTTAATATGGGTAATATGTTTTCAAACTTTCTTTCGGATTTTCCGCTTTCTATTGCACCATCCGGAAAAACACTTAGGTGTGAAAAATGCGGAAGTTCCTTTGATGATATTGTAAGAAGCGGTATGATTGGCTGTTCAGATTGTTATACAACTTTTTATGATAGGCTTTTGCCTTCACTGCAACGTATTCACGGAAAGGCAAAACACGTTGGAAAAATAGGACAGATAATGGGTGAAACTGCAACAAAGATTAATAAGATAGATACCTTAAAAGAAGAGCTTTCAAAAGCAATTGAAGAACAAAATTATGAACAGGCTGCTGTTCTTAGGGACCAGATTAAGGCAGAGGAAAGCGAGGAACAAAATCATGAGTAAGTGGTATGAATTAGAGGGAAATGACATAGATGTCGTAATAGGAACAAGAGTAAGTCTTGCAAGAAATATAGCTGATTATCCGTTTACATCAAGACTTGATACACAGGAAAAGGTTAAAATTTGTGGAGAAGTTAGAGATGCAGTAGAAAAAATATATAAAGATAAATTTAAGTATATTAAAATGAATGAACTTACAAATGACGAGGCAATATCTCTTGCTGAACGCAGTCTTGTTAGTCCGGAGTTTGTCAGCTGTGCCGATGGTAGGGCACTTTTGGTTCAAGAAGATGAAAGTGTAAGTATAATGTTGTGTGAAGAGGACCATATTAAAATACAGGCAATGATTTCCGGAATGAATCTTGACAAGGCATATAGCCTTACAGATGAAATTGACACTAAATTAGATAAGGAACTTCATTTTGCTTTTGACAAGGATTTAGGATATCTTACACAGTGTCCAACAAACATAGGTACGGCATTAAAGGCATCTGTGTTACTACACTTGCCGGCACTTAACGTAAGCAGACAGATTTCAAAACTTTCAGCAACTGTTTCAAAGCTCGGATTGACTTTAACAAGCGTATACGGAGATACAAATACACAAAAGAGCAATGTGTATATGCTTAGCAATCAGGTAACATTGGGCATATCAGAAAGAGCTGCAATTGAGAATTTGAATTCGATAACACTCCAAGTCATTGAGCAAGAGAGAACCGCAAGAAAGGAATTGCTAAAGGACTTGAGGTATCAGGATATGCTTTGGAGGTCTTGCGGAACATTGCAAAATGCACGCATTCTGAGTTTTGATGAGTTTATGCACGACATTTCAAATGTAAGAATAGGCTCAAGCGATGGAACTCTTGACATTCCAATGGAAAAGATTAATGAGCTGATAATAACAATGCAACCGGCAACTATAAATCAGTGTGAAGGCAAAAGCCTTGACAGGCAGACAAGAGATTCTATCAGAGCAGAAAAGGTTAGAAAAATACTTAAAAAATAAAATAAAAAGATATTATGTTGATTTAATGCCAAAAAGGGGGCAAACGAAATGTATAAGTTTACAGGATTTACAGAAAAAGCTAACAATACGCTTAATCGAGCAATAGAAATTGCAGAGGATTTAGGACACGCATATATAGGCAGTGAACA
Source organism: uncultured Eubacteriales bacterium (assembly GCA_964394885.1). Classification (GTDB taxonomy): domain Bacteria; phylum Bacillota; class Clostridia; order Oscillospirales; family Acutalibacteraceae; genus RZYX01. Next base: position 2,794 of record CAYMZO010000058.1, read on the forward strand.
TCTTCTTGCTGCATTGCTTGAAGATAACAGCACTGTTGCAGGAGCTGTGCTTTCAGGCAAAGGAATAACAACTGAACAGGTAGAGTCTCTGTTAAAAAGCGTAATTGGAGTTGGAATTCCAACCGTCCTTACTCCTGCAGATTTTACACCTCGTTGCAAGCATATAGTTGAACTTGCTATTGCCTATGCAGGAATGCAGGGAAATAGCTATGTGGGTACAGAACACCTGTTAATTGCAATAATTAATGAGGGTGATTGCTGTGCAAATGGATTTTTGACACAACTTGGAATAAATCCAAACGATTTGTTTAATCAGATAAATTATGTAATGGGAGGCACACCTATTACCAATACTTCGGCAAAATCGAGCGGGCTTGGTTCGGCACAAAGAGGAAACAACTCAAAAAGTACAACTCCAACTCTTGAACAGTTTGGAAGAGATTTAACGCTTATGGCAACTCAAAATAAAATCGACCCGGTAATAGGAAGGCAAGTCGAAATTGAAAGAGTTATTCAGATATTGAGTAGAAGGACAAAAAACAATCCTTGCCTTATAGGTGAACCGGGAGTTGGTAAAACTGCAATAGCAGAGGGCTTGGCACTTAAAATAGCAAGCGGAGAGGTGCCGGAACTTCTAAGAGATAAGAGAATTATTGCTCTTGACCTTACAGGAATGGTTGCAGGAACGAAGTACAGGGGCGATTTTGAAGAGAGAATAAAGACTGCCATTGAAGAGGTAAAAAATGCAGGGGATGTAATTCTATTTATTGATGAGCTTCATACAATTATCGGAGCGGGCTCAGCAGAAGGTGCTGTTGACGCTGCAAACATTCTTAAACCATCACTTGCAAGAGGAGAGATGCAGGTTATTGGTGCAACAACTCTTGAAGAGTACAGAAAGCACATTGAAAAAGATGCAGCTCTCGAACGTAGATTTCAGCCTATTGTTGTTGGCGAACCTACTCAGGAAGAGGCAATTTGCATATTAAAGGGACTTAGGGATAAATACGAGGCACATCATAAGGTTAAGATTACAGATGAAGCCATTAAAGCCGCTGTTGAAATGTCGTCAAGATATATTGGAGATAGATTTTTGCCCGATAAGGCAATAGACCTTGTAGATGAGGCGGCATCAAGAGTAAGGCTTAGGGCATATACTGCTCCGCCTGATTTAAAAGAGCTTGAAGATAAAATAAAAGAGATTTCACAGGAAAAGACTTCCGCTGTAAATATGCAGGAGTTTGAAAGGGCAGCTAAGCTTCGTGATGAAGAAAAGAAACTTTCAGAGAAGCTGACGGAAGAAAAAAGCAGTTGGCGGGAAAGCAGTTCCCGTTCAACAGGAGAGGTTACAGCAGAGGAAATAGCTCAGATTGTTTCAAGCTGGACTCGTATTCCTGTTTCACAATTGACTCAGGAAGAAAGTGAAAGACTTCTTAATATGGAAGCAGAACTTCATAGCAGAATAGTCGGTCAAGATGAAGCTGTTACGGCAGTTTCAAAAGCTATTCGTCGTGGCAGAGTGGGCTTAAAAGACCCCAAAAGACCAGTTGGTTCGTTCATCTTCCTTGGACCTACGGGAGTTGGTAAAACAGAGCTTTGTAAGACACTTGCAAGCTCAATGTTTGGCGACGAAAACGCAATGATAAGACTTGATATGTCTGAATATATGGAAAAGCACACGGTTTCAAAGCTTATTGGTTCACCTCCGGGATATGTCGGATACGATGAGGGTGGACAGCTGACCGAAAAAGTAAGACGCAGACCGTATTCCGTAGTCCTTTTTGATGAGATAGAAAAGGCAAATCCGGACGTTTTCAATATGCTTCTGCAAATTCTTGACGATGGTATATTGACAGATGCACAAGGACGTAAGGTAGACTTCAAAAACTGTATTATTATAATGACGTCAAACGTCGGTGCACAATTAATTTCAAAACAAAAGGGAAGTCTTGGCTTTTCAGGTGATTCAAATGGCGGAACATTAAGCGAAATGCAGATAAGAGATGCCGTTATGGGTGAACTGAAAAAGACATTCAGACCCGAGTTCTTGAACAGAGTTGACGACATTATTGTTTTCCAACAGCTGAAAAAGGATGATATAAAAGAAATCGCACGCAGAATGCTTAAAACTCTTGCAGACAGAATGGCAACAATGGATATAGCAATAGAGTTTACCGACTCTGTTGCAGAAAAAATAGCAGACGTAGGCTTTGACCCTGTGTATGGAGCACGTCCACTTAGAAGGGCAATTCAATCACGAATTGAAGATAAGCTTTCGGAACAGATGCTTGAAGGTAAAATTTCAGCAAACGGAAAATATATTTGTGATGTCATAAATGATGAGTATGTAGTTGACGAAAAGAAAACATCAAATACAGAAGAAAAGGATAGCAAGGGCAAAGAATAAGCGAAAACGGGTTAAAATTTAGCTTTAGTCAAAGAAAAGCAGTGGAAATCATTTTGTTGATTTCCACTGCTGATTTTTATAAAGTTTCAAAAACTTTTAATTTTGTACATATAATATATTTACTTTTTATCTTTATAACTAAATATCTCTTTTGCAATATATATCGGTCGTCCTTTGGTCTGAATATATATTTTAGATAAATATTCTCCGATAATTCCAAGAGCAGACAACTGCATTCCGCCGAGAAAGAGTATAAGAACAACAATTGTTGCATATCCGGGGACAGCAATTGAAAAACATAACTTTTGAATAATTACAACTATAAGGTAAATAACAGATAACATAGCGGTAATAAATCCGACAAAAGATGATATTTTAAGAGGCGTTGTTGTAAACGCAACAATTCCCTCAAGTGCATATTTGAAAAGATGCCTAAATGACCATTTGCTTTTACCTGCAAACCTGTCATTTGCTTCGTAGGGAATGTAGTTGGTGTTAAATCCAACCCACGCAAACAGACCCTTTGAAAATCTGTGGTATTCGGACATTTCTATAATTGAGTCAGCCATTGAACGCCTGAATGTTCTGAAATCGCTTGCACCGTTTACAAAATCAAGCTTTGTGAGTTTTGTGATAATTTTATAAAACGAATTTTTGAAAAATATAAGTGGCTTGCTTTCTTTTCTTCCTTTTTGAAAAGCGGCAATACAGTCGTATTCCTTGTTATAATCCAACATTTCAACCATATCGAGTATCAATTTTGGATCCTGTTGCATATCTGTATCTATAAGGCTTACGTATTCTCCTACGGATTCAACAAGACCTGCATAAATAGCAGATTCTTTACCGAAATTTCTGGAAAAATTAATAATTTTTATATTTAAAGAGCTTTCGCTATAAATCTTTTTTAGCTTATCAAGGGTACCGTCATCACTTCCGTCGTTTACAAAAATCAGTTCATAATCGAAAGACACATTCTTAAAGGTTTCCATAAATGCTTTATAAAATGTTTCTATGTTTTCTTCCTCGTTAAAACACGGAGCAATAACAGAAAGTTTCATATAATTACCCCACAATCTTCTATAATATTTGAATTATACTATAAATGTTGTATTGTGGTCAAATAAATATTGTCGAGTAAACTCGACAAACAAAAGGTAATTTGTGGAAATTGTTGAAAATGCAACAATTTTTTTCATCAATTTGACCTAAATTTCTTAAAATCACACAATAGAAAGAATGATTATTAAAGGTTATAATATACTGGCAGGCGAATACCTATTAGGCACATGAAAGGAGCTATTACAAATGGAAAAACTTACAAAAAACCCAAGCGTCTTAAAGTGGATTGATGAAAAAATCGCGCTTGTTAATCCCGATAAAGTAGTTTGGATTGATGGTTCAGATGCACAGCTCGAGGAACTTCGTGCACAGGCATGTAAAACTGGAGAGATGATAAAGCTTAATGAGGAAAAACTTCCTGGATGCTATCTTCATCGTACTGCTGAAAATGATGTTGCACGTGTTGAACACCGAACATTTATATGTACACCAGAAAAGGTACAGGCAGGTCCTACAAATAACTGGATGGAACCATCTGAAGCCTATGATATGCTTTACAAAATAGCTAAGGACAGCTACAAGGGACGTACAATGTATGTAATTCCATATTCAATGGGTCCTGTTGGCTCACCATTTTCAAAAGCAGGTGTAGAATTGACAGACTCTATATATGTTGTATTAAATATGGCTATAATGACTCGCGTAGGAAAGTCAGTTTTTGATGCTCTTGGAGACAGCGATGACTGGGTACGTGGACTTCATTGCCGTTGCGATATTGACGAAGAGAATAGATATATTTGCCATTTCCCACAGGATAACACAATTATATCTGTTAACTCAGGATACGGCGGAAATGTTTTACTTGGTAAAAAGTGTTTTGCACTTAGAATTGCTTCATATCAGGGCCACAACGAGGGCTGGATGGCAGAGCATATGCTCATTCTTGGAATTGAAAATCCAAAGGGCGAAGTAAAATACATTTGTGCAGCTTTCCCATCTGCATGTGGAAAGACAAATCTTGCAATGCTTATTCCTCCAGAGGGATATAAGAGCAAGGGCTATAAGGTTTGGTGTGTTGGAGACGACATATCTTGGATAAGAAAGGGCAACGATGGCAGACTCTATGCTATTAACCCTGAAAATGGATTCTTTGGAGTTGCACCAGGAACAAATGCAAAATCCAATCCAAATGCTCTTGAAAGTACAAAGAGAGGAACAATATTTACAAATGTTGTTCATAATCTTGATGATAATACAGTTTGGTGGGAAGGACTTGACAAGAATCCTCCAACAAACGCAGTAGACTGGAAGGGTAACAAGTGGGATGGCTCAACGGCAACAACACCTGGAGCACATCCAAACAGCCGTTTTACAGCTCCTGCTGTTAACTGTCCTTGCATAAGCTCAGAGTTTGAAAATCCACAGGGAGTTCCAATTTCTGCAATCGTATTTGGTGGAAGAAGAGCTAAGCTTGCTCCTCTTGTATATCAATCAAAAGATTGGAACCACGGTGTATTTGTTGGCTCGATTATGGCTTCTGAAACAACAGCCGCTGCAACAGGTGCTGTTGGCGTTGTACGTCGTGATCCAATGGCAATGCTTCCATTCTGCGGATATGATATGGCTGATTATTGGCAACACTGGGTTGACATCGGAGAGACTCTTGATGCAGATAAAGCACCAAAAATCTTTAATGTTAACTGGTTTAGAAAAGATGACGAAGGTCATTTTATGTGGCCTGGATTTGGCGACAACCTTCGTGTTCTTGAGTGGATTATCAAGCGTTGTGAAGGCAAAGTTAATGCTAAAGAGGTTGAAATTGGTTACATTCCTTTTGCTAAGGACATTAATCTTGAGGGACTTGAAGATGAAGTAACAGTTGATGACCTTAACAAGATGCTTTCTATTGATAAAGACCTTTGGGAAGAAGAAGCAAAGGGCATCGAAGAGTTTTACTCAAAGTTCGGAGATAAGGTTCCAAGTGAGCTTAAGGAAGAGCTTGATACTCTCAAAGATAACATTAAATAATTAAGTCAATACAATAAGTTTATTTATAAAAGTTCAAAAGAGATAAAGGTTTTT
>CAYMZO010000059.1:0-8032 GCA_964394885.1 uncultured Eubacteriales bacterium
GTTGCAAATTTAGTAAAAAAATCAATGCAAAAGCTTTCAAGTAAAAACTTGTTTAGTGAGATGGTTTCCGATATTATAACAATCCTATTTAATGTCGCATTACTAATTATTTGTACAGCTTCACTTGTTGGAACAAGTTATAATCCTTTCTTATACTTTAGATTTTGAGGTGAAAAAATGCTTGGCGAATTTAGAATGAACAGAAAACGGCTTTCGAAGCTCGCTGTAATATTATTTGTTATTCCTATAATTATATTAGGTTTTATAAGCTTGGTCGATAGAGATAAAACTGTTTCAGCGGAAGAAAACAGAACTTTAAAGAAAAAGCCCGAGTTTAGTTTTGCTTCGCTATTAAGCGGTAACTATACAAAAGAATTTGATGAATATTATTCAGATACTTTCCCGGGACGTAGTGGATTTATGAAAATAAGCAAGACTATAACCGCTTTCTTTACACAAAATTCCGCCGGAACTGATGATATAGTAATTATAAATCACGAAGGAGATAAAAACGATTTTGCAGGCGAATCTCTTATGGATGATGATGAATGGATGAAATCCCAAAAACAATAAAAGGGAGAGCTCTTTGTGCAATATGTTATTTTAGACCTCGAATGGAACACTGCATATTCTCGTAAATACGAGAAATTTATCAATGAAATTATAGAAATAGGTGCTGTTAAGCTAAATGAAAAAAGAGAGATAATTTCTTCTTTTTCTTCATTTGTAAAACCTCAGATAGAAAAGAAACTACGTTCCAGAGTTAAAATTTTAACAAACATCACTAATGATGATATAAGTGATGGAGAGGATTACCTTACTGTTATCGACAAATTTTGCGATTGGGTAGGGGAGGGTGATACGGTTTTCCTATCCTGGGGTAATATGGATATAAGGGTTTTTATAGATAACTTTAAATACTTTAAGAACATTTCTTATATCCCATTTATAAAGTATTATGTTGACTTGCAAGATTACTGTATGGATATGATGAAACTTCCAAAATCTCAACAATTAGGACTAAATAATGCTGCGGATGCGCTTAATATTAATCTTGAGGATTTTGTATTACCTCGTGCATTAACCGACAGCGAAATTTCAGCAAAATGTTTTCAAAAGCTTTTTGACGAAGAACAATTTAACATAAGAATAAAAAAATGCGACGATGAATATTATGAGAGGCTTTTATTTAAGCCATTTGTAATTTCAGATATTGATGATCCACTTGTTGATAAAAGTATAATGAACTGTAAGTGTACCGAATGTGGTCAGAGTGCTAAAAGACTTGATAATTGGAAATATGTAAACGGTTCATTTCGAACATTCTACTTTTGCAAGAAATGTAAATGCAAAATGAGAGTAAACATACAGTTTAAAAAATATTATGACCGGGTAAGTGTTAAAAAGTCGGTTATTAAAGTGTTTCCAAAAAAACAAGAACAATCGGACGCCAAAAAGGCAGATGCGTAATTGCACCTGCCTTTTTGGTATATAAAATTGTTAGGAAAAAGATTTTGTCAAAGCTTTTACGGCCGCATCAGCGTCTGATTTTACAACAAGAATTGAAACATCCACTTCAGATGTTGTAACCATAATAATGCCTGTTTTTTCTTCTGCTAAGGCAGTGAAAACCTGTGAGACAACTCCTGGCTTTCCACGCATTCCTTCACCTAAAACCGATATCTTGCAATTTCCGCTACTTACATTGATTTTTATATTGTGGTCAAGCTCTCTAAACTTTCCTGCAATAACAAGTATCTTAGCAAAATCATCGGAGCTTACCGTAAATGAAAGATTGGTAGTATTACCTATGGACGGAGTCTGTGATATCATATCAATATCAATATCTGCGTTTGAAATCATTTCGAATATCTGCGAAATAAAATTAACATCAGCAGGAGAGTCCTGTAATGAAATAAGGGTAACGTCTTCTGTTAATGAAATACTTTCAATAATTTTCATTTCAAAAACTCCTTTTAATTTTCGTCAATCAAATCGCTCATTGAGTATAAACCTGCGGGCTTATTGCTAATGAAAATTGCAGCATTTATTGAACCGTTTGCAAAAATTTGTTTTGACATAGCACTATGGCATATTTTAATAACTTCATCTTGACCTGCAAAAATAATTTCGTGTTCACCAACTATTGTTCCACCACGAATAGCATGCATACCTATTTCGTTCTTTTCTCTCTTTGCACGTTTTGAATGCCTGTCAAACTCATAGGTAGGAGGGGTATCAAGCTGAGCTGAAATTGCATCAGCAATCATTAATGCTGTTCCGCTTGGAGCATCAATTTTTTGATTATGATGAGCCTCAACGATTTCAATATCAAAACTTGAGCCGAGTACTTTTGCAGCCTTTGAAGCAAGTTCTGTAATAAGATTGACACCTAAAGACATATTTGCAGAGAAAAATATTGCAACCTGTTCAGAAGCGACCTTTATACTCTCAATTTGCTCTTCGGATAATCCTGTTGTTGCAACTACCAAAGGCGTTTTTGTTGAAACAGCATATTTTAAAAGGTTTTCAAGAGATGAAGGATGAGAAAAATCAATAATTACATCTGCTTCATCTTTAAAGTCAAGAACAGATTTATATACTGCAAATGTATCGCTTTGGGTGTTTAAAGGGTCTATTCCTGCTATAACTTTGCAGTCATCACGACCTTCTATACAGCTTGAGATTACTTTTCCCATTTTTCCGTTGCATCCGCTAAGAATTATGCTTTTCATCTTTTCACATCCCTAATCAAACTCAGATTAAATTATATTTTAACAAAGTATTTTTTAAGTTTTCTCTTGCAGAATCAGAAAGAGGAGCAAGAGGTAGACGACATTTTCCAACATCATAGCCCATCATTATAAGTGCTTCCTTTACAGGAATTGGATTTACGTCCATAAACATACTGTTACAAAGCTCAAGATATTTTAGCTGAAGTTCAGCACTTTCTTTAATATTGCCATCAAGATATTTTGCTGCAATATCGTGTGAAACTTGTGGAACTATATTTGATAAAACAGAAATAACTCCAACTGCTCCTAAAGACATAAAAGCAGTAATCTGGTCATCGTTTCCTGAGTAAATATCTAAATTATCTCCGCATAAAGAAATTGTTTTTGCAAGTGCAGATATATCTCCATTTGCTTCTTTAGCAGCGACAATTCTCTCGTGCTTTGAAAGCTCTAAATAGGTTTCAGGCTTAATATTAAGACCGGTACGGCTCGGAACATTATAAACTATAATAGGTGTTGAAACTCTATCTGATATGTAATTATAATGACGAATTAAACCATCCTGAGAAGTTTTATTATAATAAGGAGTAACCATAAGTAAAGCGTCTACACCGGCTTTTTCAGCCTCATTAGAAAGCTTTACAGCATATTCGGTATCGTTACTTCCTGTTCCCGATATTACAGGAACACGACCGGCAACGTGTTTTACTGCAAATCTGATTGCTTCTGAATGCTCTTCGTGATTAAGAGCAGCACTTTCTCCGGTTGTTCCGCAAATAATAATAGCATCTGTTTTATTATCAATCTGCCTGTCGATAAGTTTTCCAAGCATATCGAAATCAATTTTATTGTCGGCTGTAAATGGGGTAACAATTGCAACTCCGGCACCGGTGAAAATAGTTTTTTTCATAATTAGCCCTCCAAATTAATCCATATATCCCTCTGCACAAAGAAGCTCTGCCATAAGTACAGCTCCACCGGCAGCACCTCTTAATGTATTGTGTGAAAGACAAACGAATTTATAGTCATATTGTGTATCTTCTCTTAAACGACCGATTGAAATTGCCATTCCGTTCTCAAGTCCACGCTGAAGTTTTATCTGTGGCATATTATCTTCAACAAAGTAATTGAGGAACTGTTTTGGAGCACTTGGGAGTTCAAGCTCTTGTGCTCTTCCTTTAAAGCTGTTCCAAACGTCAATGATTTCTTCTTTACTTGGCTTATTTTCAAATCTTACATATACAGCACCCAAATGTCCGTTAGATACAGGGACACGAATGCATTGAGCTGTAAAGTTTGGCAACTTTGCAGGTACAATTTCATTTCCTTCGATTTTACCCCAAATTTTCAGTGGCTCTTTTTCAGATTTTTCTTCTTCTCCACCAATATATGGAATAACATTATCAACCATATCAGGCCATGTATCAAAAGTTTTGCCTGCACCAGAAATTGCCTGATATGTGCAAACTAAAACATCTTTAACACCAAACTTTGAAAGAGGATAAAGGGCAGGAACATAGCTCTGTAAAGAACAGTTTGACTTAACTGATACAAATCCTCGTTTTGTACCCAATCTTTTTCTTTGCTCCGGAATAATTTTTGCGTGGTCTGCATTAAGTTCCGGAATAATCATTGGAACATCAGATGTATGTCTGTGAGCACTGTTATTTGAAACAACAGGGCATTCAGCTTTTGCATAAGCATATTCAAGTTCCTTTGTTGCTTCCTTGTCAAGGTCTATTGCACAAAATACAAAATCAACGCTTGATGCAATCTTATCAATGTCGGCAGATGCGTCCATTATAATCATATCTTCCATTGATTTAGGCATAGGCAGCTCAATAGACCAACGAGTGCCAACAGCTTCTTTATATGTTTTGCCGGCAGAGCGTGAGCTTGCTGCAAGAACTTTAACATCAAACCAAGGGTGATTTTCAAGGATAGTTGCAAATCTTTGACCAACCATTCCTGTTGCACCGATTATACCAACATTGTACTTTTTCATAATTAACCTCCAAATTTCAACAAAAACCAATATAATATAAAAAACCGGTTGTAAACCGGTCATCATTGCAATATAATATGAGAAGTGTGTTTTAGGTTTTACCTAATTGGTGATAGCACTCCATCAAATACAATGATGACAGTTGCACAGCTTTTAACTATGCACCCAGCACATTAATTTCCGAATATTAATATGCTTCGGCGACATTTCCTTTCACAAATCGTCATTGGATAACGGAATCCTTTGAAATGCTACTGATAAATGGCGCACCTCTATCTGTTTAGTTTATAATAAATTACAGATATAATACCATTATAATGCTCTTTAGTCAAACAATTTATTAAACAATTTTAAAATTATTATTGGGAGATATATATGAAAAAAAGTGATTTTTATTATGAATTACCACAAGAACTTATTGCTCAGCACCCTCTTGAAAAAAGAGACAACTCAAAAATGATGCATCTTGACAGGACAAGCGGTGAAATTCAACACAAGCATTTTTTTGATGTAATAGATTATATGAATGAAGGCGATTGCCTTATTCTAAATAATACAAGGGTTTTGCCTGCAAGGCTTTACGGAATTAAAGATGATACAGGTGCACAGGTGGAATTTTTGCTTTTAAATCCTAAAGGCAACGATGTTTGGGAAGTAATAACCGGTCCCGGAAAAAAGGCAAAGAAAGGCACAAGCTTTACATTTTCTGATGGAATTATGAAGGCTGAAATATTAGATGTTCTGGACAACGGAAACAGATTAGCTAAATTTGAATATGAAGGCAATTTCTTTAATGTCCTTGATAAAATAGGTCAAATGCCTTTACCACATTACATTACCGAAAAGCTTGAAGAAAAAGAGCGATATCAAACAGTATATTCAAAAGAGCTTGGTTCTGCTGCAGCACCAACGGCAGGTTTGCATTTTACCGATGATTTACTTGAAAAAATCAAGCAAAAAGGCATTTCAATAGGATATGTAACATTGCACGTTGGAATTGGTACATTCAGACCTGTTAAAGCTGAAAATATTGAAGAACACGAAATGCATTCTGAACATTATTGGGTTCCAAAAGAGACAGCGGAACTTATTAATAAGACTAAAAGAAACGGAAAAAGGGTAATTGCAGTTGGAACAACCTGTTGCAGAACACTTGAATCTGTTGCATCGAAACTTGGAAAAATAGAGGAATATGAAGACTGGACCAATATATTTATTTATCCGGGATACGAATTCAAATGTATTGATGCTTTAATTACTAATTTTCATCTGCCTGAAAGCACTCTTATAATGCTTGTATGTGCATTTTGCGGTTATGATAATACTATGAATGCTTACAAAAATGCCGTGGAAGAGAAATACAGATTCTTTTCATTTGGCGATTCAATGTTTATATCTTAGGGGGAACTATGTTAAAGGTAATAAAAAACGAAGGAAATGCAAGACTTGGCGAATTTGAAACTGTTCACTCAACAGTAAAAACACCCGGATTTATGAATGTTGCTACTTGCGGTGCAATAAAAGGTGCAGTATCAGCATACGATTTAAAAGATATTAAGTGTCAGGTTCAGCTATGCAACACTTATCATTTACACGTTAGACCTGGCGACAAGTTGATTAAAGAGATGGGCGGTCTGCATAAGTTTACAGGCTGGGATAAGACTATTTTAACCGATAGTGGTGGATTTCAGGTCTTTTCACTTGCAGGATTAAGGAAAATTCAAGAGGAAGGCGTGCATTTTAATTCTCATGTTGATGGCAGACACATTTTTATGGGACCTGAGGAAAGTATGCAAATACAATCTAATTTAGCCTCAACCATAGCTATGGCTTTTGATGAGTGTGTTGCAAATCCTGCAACGTATGAATATGCAAAGAAATCCTGTGAAAGAACAACACGTTGGCTATATCGCTGCAAAGACGAAATGGAACGTCTTAATGCTTTACACGATACTCTCAATAAAAATCAGCTACTATTTGGTATAAATCAAGGTTGCACTTTTGATGACCTAAGAATAGAACATATGATTAAAATTGCCGAATTAGACCTCGATGGTTATGCTATCGGTGGACTTGCAGTTGGTGAACCAAAGGAAGAAATGTACAGAGTCATTTCAGCAGTTGAACCATATATGCCAAAGGATAAGCCACGTTATCTTATGGGCGTTGGAACTCCGGGCAACATTATCGAAGGTGTTAGCAGAGGAGTCGATTTATTTGACTGCGTTATGCCAAGCAGAAATGCTCGACACGGACATCTTTTCACATGGAACGGAATAATAAATATCAATAATGAAAAATATGCAAAAGATAAAAAACCTCTTGACCCTGTTTGCAATTGTCCGACTTGTCAACATTTTTCAAGAGCATATATAAGACATCTGTTCAAGAGCAAAGAGATGCTTGCAATGAGACTTTGCGTTATGCACAATCTTTATTTCTATAATAATCTAATGGAAATAATTCGTGAAAACATTAAGAATGATACATTTTCTGACTTTAAAAACCAGTATGTAGATTTACTTGATACACGTATTTAGATTATTTGATTAAATTTACTTGAATATATTCATAATAAAGTATATAATATTTTCATTAATTAACGGAGGTAGTATAAAAAATGAATTTAGATAATTATCTTTTATTTATGTCAAATTCAGCGGGTGCTAATGCTAACGCTTCTTCATCTTCATCATGGGCTTCAATATTAATGTTAGTTGCAATGTTTGCAATTCTTTATTTCCTTATGATAAGACCACAAAAGAAGCAGGAAAAGGCGGATGCACAAATGCGTGAATCTCTTCAAATTGGAGATGAAGTAATTACCGTTGGCGGAATTATGGGTAGAATCGTTACTGTAAAGGAAGATTCTATTGTTATTGAAACAGGTGCAGATAAAACAAAGCTTCGTATAACTCGTACATCGATTTATACAAATGTTACTGCAAGCGAAAAAGTAGCTGCAAACAGACAGGCTGCTTTGGAAGCTGCAAAGGCTAAAAAAGAGGCTTCTAAATCAAGCAAAAAATCAGATAAGTCTTCTAAAGATACTAAGGATGCTAAAGATACAACTGACAGCAAAGCTGATAAAGCATCTGAAGAAAAAGAAGAAAATAAAGACTAATTTATTTTACAATAGCATAATAATTTATTCCTCCTCATATTCATTTAATAATGATATGAGGAGGATTTTTTATGGATTCAAACACCCTTAAATATAAAAAAAGAACCAATAAATACAAATGCAGCGATAACAGCTGCACTAATTGCCATAATAGGAATACTTTTTTCT
>CAYMZO010000060.1:0-7946 GCA_964394885.1 uncultured Eubacteriales bacterium
TAAGGAAACGTATGCACCAAAACTTGTAAATAAAATTGAAGAGTTAACACGGCAATATAAACCGCAACTTGTTGTTGTTGGTTCTCCTGTAAATATGGATGGGACTTGTGGCTCAAGAGCTGAAAAATGCAGTCAGCTTGCAGAAATGATTGAGCAGCAGACAACTATAAAAACAAAGCTTTGGGACGAAAGAATGACTACAATCGAGGCACATAGGGCATTGAATAATACAAATACAAGAGGCAAAAAACGTAAAGCTGTGGTCGATGAGGTAGCTGCTACAATTATTTTGCAGGACTATCTTGATTTTAGAAAGAATAATAAACAAACGGAGAAATAGTAAATGCAAACTGAGCAATTTTTAGAACTTCGAAAAAAAGTAATTAAAAAAGAATTTAATAGAATGAATGATATGCAATTAAAAGCGGTCTTGCAGATTGAAGGACCTATTTTAATTCTTGCCGGTGCAGGTAGCGGAAAGACAACTGTGCTTATAAATCGTATAGCTAATATGATAAAATACGGCGATGCATATAATTCTGACAAAATTTATAATGACCTTACAGACGAAGAAATTCAAATATTATGTGATTATTTAGACGATAAAATAAGTGTGCCCGGCGATATTTGTGAAAAACTTGCTGTAAATCAGGCAAAGCCTTGGCAAATTCTTGCTATAACATTTACAAATAAAGCAGCCAATGAGCTAAAGGATAGACTTTCTTTAAAATTGGGAGATGTGGCAAACGATATTTGGGCAGGAACATTTCACTCTGTTTGTGCAAAAATATTAAGACGAAACGGAGACGTTTTAGGCTATACAAATCGTTTTACAATATATGATACTGATGACTCAAAACGTGTTATGAAAGAATGCCAACGTCTTTTAAATATTGACGACAAAATGCTTTCGCACAAAACTATTTTAAAAGAAATAAGCAATGCGAAGGATAGCCTTGTTTCTCCTCAGGAATATGCTAAAACTGCAGGAGAGGATATACGTAAGAAAAAAATTGCACAGGCATATTCAGCTTATCAACAGATGCTGAAAAGTGCAGATGCAATGGATTTTGATGATATTATTGTTAACACCGTAAGGCTTCTTGAAAAAGATGCGGAAATCAGAGAGTATTATCAAAATAAATTTAAGTATATAGTTGTTGATGAGTATCAAGATACTAACCATGCACAGTATAGATTGACAAGTCTTCTTGCAGCAGGCCATAAAAACATCTGCGTTGTTGGTGATGATGACCAGAGTATTTATAGGTTTAGAGGAGCAACAATAGAAAATATCCTAAACTTTGAAGATAATTATAAAAATGCAAAAATTATTAGACTTGAACAAAATTATCGTTCAACAAGTAATATACTAAATGCTGCAAATGCTGTTATAAAAAATAATAGTGAACGTAAAGGTAAAAATCTTTGGACGGCAAATGGTGATGGTGAAAAGATAACTTTTAACATTGCAGATAATGAGCTTGATGAAGGTATGTATATTGCAGACACAATTCTTAATGATGTTGCTCAAGGCAGAAAGTGGAGCGACCACGCAGTGTTTTATAGAATGAATGCTCAATCAAACTCACTTGAGCGTTCATTTGTAAGAATGGGTATTCCGTATCGTGTTATCGGTGGGCATAGATTCTATGAGAGAAAAGAAATAAGAGATGCTATTGCATATCTTACCGTTGTAAATAATCCTTCTGACAATGTTCGTTTAAGAAGAATAATAAATGAGCCTAAAAGAGGCATAGGGGATTCAACACTTAATACTGTATCTGAGATTGCTTTAGGTCTTGGTTTAAGTATGTTTGAGGTTATAAAAACCGCAAATGAATACGAAAAACTTTCAAGAGCATCAGCAAAGCTTTTGCAGTTTGCAGAAATGATTGAAGACTTTATAAAATTATCTCAACAGGTACCTCTAAATGAACTCTTTGAGCAAATTATGACTCAAAGTGGATATCTTGTAGGTCTTGCACAGGATAAAGAAACTTATGAGGATAGGCTTGCAAATATTAACGAGCTTTCTTCCAACCTGTTGCGTTACTCACAGGAGAATGAAGACGCAGAGCTTGGAGGATTTTTGGAAGAAGTTTCTCTTATGTCTGATATTGATAATTACAACGCAGAGGCAGATACTGTTGTAATGATGACTCTGCATTCCGCAAAGGGACTTGAATTTCCAGTTGTGTTTATGACCGGTATGGAGCAGGGGGTATTCCCAGGAGTTCAGACAATGTATGTTCCGTCAGAAGTTGAGGAAGAAAGACGGCTTGCTTATGTTGGAATAACCAGAGCAAAAGAAAAGCTTTATATGACCAATGTAAAGGCAAGAATGATTTTTGGCTCTACAACAAGAAACAGACCATCAATATTTTTAGAGGAAATTCCAAAGGAATTAACCGAGGGTGAATTCAGTTCAATGTCATTTGGGTTTGAATCAAAGCCTGCTTCTATAAATAATAATAAGACTACAAACAATTATTATAGCTCAAAGAAACCGTATACTTCTGCATCATCAGCACAAAGCAGTGCCGGAAAAACAAGCTATAAGAGTGGAGATACCGTTTTACATAAAACCTTTGGAACAGGTGTTATACTTTCAACACAGCCAATGGGAAATGATACTCTTCTTGAAATTGCATTTAATAAAGCAGGAACTAAAAAGCTTATGGCTAATTTTGCAAAGCTTGAAAAGCAATAAATAATATTTTATGACCGCTACTGAAAATTTGTAGCGGTCATTTTTATGCCCTAATTAAAAACAAACCTATGGTTAGATTAATACCATAGGTTTGTTTTTTTATGAATATTTAAAGATAGAACGATTAATAATATAAAAAGTTACATAAATTTTTGAGATTGGGCAACAGCCATTCTATCGCATCGTTCATTTTCGGGATGTCCATCATGTCCTTTTACCCAGATGATATTTACTTTTTGATTTTCAAGTTCGTTGAGTAATTCTTCCCATAAATCTGAATTAAGTGCAGGCTTTTTATCTGATTTTCTCCATCCGTTTTTTCTCCACGATTTTGCCCATCCTTTATCAATAGAATCGGCTACATATTTTGAATCGGTATATAGATTTACTCTGCACCTACGTTTTAAAGATTTTAGCCCTTGAATAACTGCTGTAAGTTCCATTCTGTTGTTTGTTGTTTCTTTTTCTCCGCCACTAAGTTCTTTTTCAACACCGTTACAACGTAAAATAGTTCCCCAACCACCCGGACCGGGATTGCCGGAACAGGCACCGTCTGTAAACATTTCAACTAAAGTTAGTTTTTCATTCATAAATAAATTCTCCAATAAAAAGTACTTAAAATAAGTTTATCATTTTACTGCAATACAAACAAGAATAATTTATTCGTACAAAGATTATATTTATTATCACACGTCAATAATATTATATGATAATCAGCAATAAGAAAAGAGGATAAAAAATGAAAGCTGTTATAATGGCCGGTGGCGAAGGAACAAGGATGAGACCACTTACTTGTGATATACCAAAACCAATGGCAAGATTATGCGGAAAACCTATAATTGAATATATTATGGATTTACTTATTGTCAATGGCTTTGATGAGGCAGTTGTAACTTTAAAATATTTGCCTCAGGTAATTAGGGATAACTTTTCTAATAATTCATACAAAGGATTAAAACTCACTTTTGTTGAGGAAGGAGTATCTCTAAAGACTGCAGGAAGTGTGAAAAATGCAGCAAAGAATTTTAATGAGCCTTTTTTAGTTATCAGCGGAGATGCAATGTGTGATTTTAACTTAAAAGAAATTATGGAATACCATAGAAATAACTCTGCAAAGGCAACTATTGTTTTGTCAAAGGTAAATGACCCACGAGAATATGGACTTGTAAAGATTAATGAAGATGGTATTGTTCAAGGCTTTATTGAAAAACCGGGCTGGGGACAGGTAACAACCAACCTTGCAAACACGGGAATTTATGTTTTAGATTCGACCGTATTAAACGATATACCCGATAACGAGCCATACGATTTTGCACAGGATTTGTTTCCATTAATGCTTAATAATAAAGAAAAGATTAACGGATATAATGCAAATGGTTACTGGTATGATATAGGAGACCTTCAGGCATATATCAGATGTCAGTACGATATGCTTAATTGTAAAGTAAATTGCGGAATGAATGCTCTTGGTGCAGGAGTATATTCAAATCAGTCTGTACTTCCAAGCGGAGAATATAAAATTATTCCGCCTGTATATATAGGTTCAAATGTTGAAATAGAAACAGATGCAGTTATAGGTCCTAATACAGTTATTGATGATGGATGTTTGGTTGGGAAAGAATCACAGATAAAATATTCTGTTATGCTCGAAAACGCTTATGCTTCAAGTAACAGTGAGATGACAAGTGCAATTTTAGGAACAGGTTCATCTATAAAAAAGAATGCGGTTATGAACGAATTCAGTACAACGGGTTCTGGAGTAATAATAGGAAAAAATGCTATTGTAAGACCTAATGTATTGATATGGCCTGAAAAGAGTTTGAGCAACGGTACAACTGCTTATAAAAATATAAAATATGGTAATTTCACAAAAGACATTTTTGATGATGAAGGAATATCAGGAGATACAGGGGTGGAACTTACTCCTGAAGTATGTGCAAGGTTAGGTACTGCAATCGGAAGTACTCATGCGGGCAGAAAAATAGGCGTTGCTTTTGACGGAAAGAAAAGCTCCAAAATTCAAAAACTTGCACTTGTTTCAGGACTTATGTCTGCCGGCAGTCATGTGTGGGATTTTGGAGAATGCTTTGAGGCACAGCTCTCTTTCTTTACATCATTTTGTGGTCTTGGTATGGGGATTTTCTTGTCAGACGGAGAAGGTGCAAGTATTAAAGTCTGTGGAGAAGGTGGTCTTTCACTTCCGAGATTTTTAGAAAGAGAAGTTGAATCACGATTATCAAAAGGCGATTTTAATCGCTGTGGAAACGAGTCTTGTAGAGATATAGCAGATATGAGCAGTATACAAATGATATATCAGCAGGAGCTTTGCAGACAGGCAAGGTATGGACTTTCAGGTCAAAGTGTAGGAATTGAGTGCGAAAATGAGCATATTGCTCGAGTGCTAAGAGAATCTCTTGACAGAATGGAATGCCAATATTCATCAAGAACAATATTAAAAATTAATAAAGAGGGAACATCTCTTTCAATTATTGATAAAAATATAGGAGAAGTTCCGTATGAAAAGTTGCTTGCAATTTGTTGCATAGCTGAATTAAAAAATGGAAGAGATATTGCACTTCCGTATGATGCACCTCAGTTCTTAAATGCTCTTGCGAAGAGTTATGATAAAAAAGTGTTAAGATATCTTCGTTCTCCGGCAGATAATACCGATAGTGAAGCACGAAGATTAAGCGTGAAACAAGCATGGGTAAGGGATGGACTTTTTATGGGAGTAAGAATTCTATCTATTATGAATGAGCGAGCTATGACATTGCCTGAATTGTTAAGAGAAGTGCCGGACTTTTATGTTCATAGAAAAGTACTGGAAATTGATATTTCACCAACACAATTACAGGAGTATCTTGGCTTAGAAAACAACGAAATTGATTCGGGAAAGGAGGGCGTAACATTAAAAAGGGATAATGGCAGACTTTTAATTACTCCAACAAGAAAGGGAGACAAGTTAAAGCTTTTTGCTGAAGCATCTAATATGGAATTAGCAGAAGAACTATGTGCCGAAATAGAAGATAAACTAAAATCTAATAGACAGAACAATTAAAATTCTAATTTCTTGACAATATATACAAAAAGCTGTAAAATGATTATATATTTTGATACCGTCGTCGTAACACACGACGACGGTATATTAGTTTTAGTAATTAATTTTTTAATATATAATTTTTGTTCGGTGTTCGGATTATTTAATAATTAAAAAATTGTTCCTCGCCATTTCGGTTGGGGTTAATACTGTTTCTATATTATACGGAGATTATTTATGCAAAATAAAAAAGAAACAATTGGTGATGCAGTTGTTAGGGATACAAAGGACAAAAAGGCTAATATTGACCGTAAACGCCGTAACGATAACCGTAATTCTGTCCAAAAGAAGTATTCCTCAAAAAAGACAAATAAAGAGCCTATAAAGATTACCTTCTTGGGTGGTCTTAATGAGGTTGGTAAAAATATTACACTTTTTGAATATGATGGTGATATGTTTATAGTTGACTGCGGATTGGCATTTCCTGATGAAGATATGCCCGGAGTCGATTTAGTTCTGCCTGACTTTACTTATATTGAAAGAAATTTTGATAAAATAAAGGGTATTATTATCACTCATGGACATGAGGATCATATAGGAGGACTTGCATATCTGCTAAAGATAGTCAATATTCCAGTTTATGGAACAAGACTTACAATAGGACTAATTGAAGGTAAGCTAAAAGAACACGGTATTCTTGAAAAGGCAAAGCTAAATATTGTTAAACCGGGAGATCATATATCTCTTGGTAAGTTTGATATTGAAACGATTCACGTTAACCACTCAATTCCCGATGCTTTAGGCTTTGCAATTAGATGTGATGCAGGTACCATAGTTCATACAGGAGATTTTAAAATTGATAGTACTCCTATTGACGGAGAAATAATTAATCTTTCCAGATTTGCACAAATAGGCAGTGAAGGAGTTCTCTGCTTGCTGTCAGACTCAACCAACGCAGAACGTGCAGGATATACTGAAAGTGAAAAAAAGGTTGGCGAATCTTTCGAATTGCTTTTCAAAAAGGCAGGTAATCGTCGCATAATAGTTGCAACATTTGCCTCTAATATTCATAGAGTACAGCAGATAATGGATGTTGCCAAAAGCCTTGGCAGAAAAGTTGCACTTTCAGGACGTAGCCTTGAAAATGTAGTTAATATCGGAAAAGAATTGGGATACCTTAATGTTCCGGAAGGTCTTTTAATTCCGCTTGATATGATTAACCGATATACACCTGAACAACTGGTTCTTATTACAACAGGTAGTCAGGGAGAACCTATGTCTGCCTTGTCAAGAATGGCTTTTTCTGACCATAGAAAAGTTGCAATAAGTCCTAATGACTACGTTATTATTTCGGCAACTCCTATTCCGGGAAATGAAAAAATGGTTAGCAAGGTAGTTAATGAGCTTATGAAGCTTGGCGCTGAAGTTGTATACGAGAAAATGTATGATGTACACGTTTCGGGCCATGCTTGCCAGGAAGAGTTAAAGCTTATAATGGGTCTTGTTAAACCTAAATATTTTATTCCTGTTCACGGTGAGCAAAAGCACTTAACAAAGCACGCTATGCTTGCAGAGAGTATGGGAATTGATAAGAAAAACATTATTGTTGCCGATGTTGGTAAAAAAGTTTTACTGTCTGATAAGGAAATTAAAATACTCGGAAGTGTTCCTGCAGGAAGAGTCTTTGTTGACGGCTATGGCGTTGGTGATGTCGGAAGCATTGTTCTTAGAGACAGAAAGCATTTGGCTCAGGACGGTCTTATAATTATAGTTGTTACTATGGATAGTTCAAGTGGTCAAGTGCTTGCAGGACCTGATGTTGTTTCAAGAGGATTTGTTTATGTTCGTGAATCTGAGGCTTTAATGGATGACGTGAAAACAGTTGCACAAAATGCTATTGATATCTGTAATGAAAATAACATTAGAGATTGGAGCACAATTAAGACCAAATTAAGAGATGAAGTTTCACATCTGTTATATGAGCGTACAAAAAGAAGTCCTATGATTTTGCCTATTATTATGGAGGTTTAACTATCTTAATGAAACTCAAGGCTTTTTTTAGTAATTATCCATTACAAATTACAGCAACACTATTAGCCATAATTTTCACTGGATTTATGGCTTATTACAACTATTATATTGCTATTGCACAGGCTATTTTAATTATTTCAATTGTTATAGGTGCTACTGTAAGTG
>CAYMZO010000061.1:0-7888 GCA_964394885.1 uncultured Eubacteriales bacterium
CTTCATTCAATTAAAATATTTATTGTTAAAACAAAAGTTTCAATTTGTTTTTATTTTGTCAATAAATATTTTTATCTTCACTTTTGAATATTAATTTTTCTTGTTCACATAATAAAATCGGAGGTGTTTAATTTGAGCAAAAAAATTAAAAGTTCTAAAGCCAACAAAAAGCCGATTACAGGAGCATATATTACTCAGCCTATAAGCCAGGCAGACAGCCGTGAGCCACAGACAAGAGTTGCCTTGCCTGATGATCATAATGTAGCTTTAAACAGAGAATGGATAATTGAAAATCAGAAATAACCTTAATTTTATATAAATAGCTCTCTACTAATAGTGCCATAAAGGATTAATATATTTAAGATTACTTTTGTATGTAAATAAAAGACATTGCTTAAAATTAAGGTTTAAGCAATGTCTTTATTTTAGTTGTTTTTATATTTTTCACGCATAAGCTTTGCAGCCTTATACACATCTCCGCAACCAAGAGTGATTACTAAATCATTTGGTTTTGCATTTTTTACTATATAGTCTGCAACCTCATCAAATGTTTTAAACCATACACAACCGGGTATTTTCTCTGCCAGATGCTCTGTTTTTATTCCGTAAGTATTAACTTCTCTTGAGCCCATTATTTCTGTCAGAACCGTATGCTGTGGAATTTGCAAAACATCTGCGAACTCGTCAAGAAGCATTGAGGTTCTTGAAAAAGTAAACGGTTGAAATACTGCCCAAACCTCGTTATATTCCATTTTCATTGCAGCTTCTAAAGTTGCCTTAAGCTCTGCCGGATGGTGTGCATAATCATCTGCAATTGTTACACCGTTATATTCACCGATAATTTCAAATCTTCTGCCCGCTCCCTTAAACTCCAAGAGTGCCTTTTTAATTGAGTCAAAATCAGCTCCGACATCAACGGCTGCCACAACAGCTGCCATTGCGTTTAGCACATTATGCTTGCCCGGAACATTAAGTGAAACATTGCCCAACAGTTCACCTTTATGGTATACGTCAAACTGAGGGAATGCACCTCTGTTAAATGTAACATTTTTAGCATAATAGTCATTACTTTCATTAAATCCGAAAGTAATGATATTTTTATTGTTTATGTCCTTTATTGACTTCATTGTCTTTTCATCATCGCCATTTGCAATGATAAGCCTTGTTGCAAGATTTGCAAACTTTGTGAAAGATGCTATCAGATTATCAACAGTTTTAAAATAATCCAAATGGTCAGCATCTATGTTAAGAATAACAGCAACGTCCGGGGACAAGTCAAGAAATGTATCGACAAATTCGCACGCCTCGCAAACCATAGTTTCACTTTTTCCAACCCTGCCATGGCTATCAATAAGAGGTAACTTTCCTCCTATTACAGCTGTTGGGTCAGCATTGGCTGTTATAAGTATTTGGGTAAGCATTGATGTAGCGGTTGTTTTACCGTGAGTTCCGCAAATTCCAACGCAGTTATTATACATTCTGGTTATTGCTCCAAAAAGCTTTGAGCGTTCAAAAGTAGGTATTCCTGATTTTTTTGCTGCAACAAGCTCGACATTATCAGGCAACAGTGCTGCTGTATATACAATCATTTCTGCACCGGCAATATTTTCCGCCTTTTGACCCATTGTTATTTCAACGCCGAGAGAACGAAGTTTATCAATATTATCTCCCGTATTATTATCCGAGCCGGTTATCTCATAGCCCTCACTCAATAAAATCTCGGCAAGTGGGCACATACCCGAACCGCCGATACCAATAAAGTGTATTTTCTTTATATGTTTTAATAGATTATCTATATCGTTCAAAATCTTACCTCCGATTAAAAATACAATTATACTAAGTTATTATATTGCAAATTCAAGTAAAAATAAACACTTTTACAAAATATTTTCCATTTTTCCTTTTTATGCCTAAAATGCTCAATAACCTTTTTTATTGCAAATTCATAGAATAAGGTAAATCCAATAACGGAGGTTATACATAATGAAAGAACCTAAGAGATTCTTAACAATAGGTGGAGATGTTCGCCAGATATATATGACACAATACCTAAATGAAATAGGATATATTTCAAACGCTTATGGATTTGATAATCTCAAGCACATTACTGTGCCACGTTTTGATTATCCGGATTTAAAAGCGGCAATAAACGATTGCGATGCAATTGTACTTCCTCTGCCAACCAGCAAAGACGGAGTAAACTTAAACTGTCCATACGCCAACAAAGACATCAAGCTTGACGATATATTTAAGCATTTAAGTCCTAAGCAAATTATTTTTGGCGGTATGGTTTCCCGTACTGTAAAAGATAAAATTTTAGAACACGATGTTCGTTTTTACGATTATTTCGACAGAGAAGAACTAATCGTTAAAAACGCTATTCCTACCGCTCAGGGAGTCATCAAATTAATAATGGATGAATTGCCCATTACCGTTCACGGTTCAAAGATTGCCATTACCGGTTTTGGAAGAACATCTCGTGTCCTTGTTCATATGCTTAAGGGCTTAGGTGCAGATGTAACTGTTGTTGCAAGAAATTATGGCGAGCTTGCCTTTGCTGAAATAGAAGGCTGCAAACCTGTAACGTTTGCCGACTTTGACAAATCCTCAATCAAGCTTGACATAATTATAAACACTGTACCCGCTCTTGTACTTGATGAACAAATATTGAATTCTCTTAAAAAGGACTGCTTAATAATTGAAATCGCATCTGCTCCTTACGGAATAGACTTTGACGAGGCTAAAAATCTTGGCTTGCGTGTTATTCAGGCAGGTTCTCTGCCCGGCAAGGCAGCACCGAAAACTGCAGGAGAAATTGTAGCTGACGCTATATTAAATATAATCAAGGAGGAAATTACATGACTAAAGCCACAGTCGGCTTTGCAATTTGTGGCTCATTTTGCACCTTTTCTCAAGCAATTCCTCAGATATCCGTATTGCTTGAAAACGGGTTTGATGTTGTGCCAATAATGTCTCAAGCCGCTTATAGTATAGATACAAGATTTGGAAGAGCAAGTGATTTTACAATGGAAATTGAGGATATGTGCAACAAAAAAATTATAAGCACAATTTACGAAGCAGAACCTATTGGGCCTAAAGCACTACTCGACATTCTTGTTGTTGCTCCGTGCACCGGAAACACTCTTGGAAAACTTGCAAACGGAATTACAGACACATCTGTAACAATGGCAACAAAAGCACACCTTAGAAACAATCGTCCTGTTGTTCTCGGCATTTCAACAAACGATGCACTCGGTGCTGCCGCTAAGAACATAGGGCATTTAATGAATTGCAAAAATATGTATTTTATTCCTATGAGGCAAGATAATCCGGAAAAAAAGCCAAATTCGATAGTCGCAGATTTTTCCAAGACATTGGATACAGTTCAAGAAGCATTAGAGGGAAAACAAATACAGCCCATAATAATTTAGTATTTACTCAACTGATAAAACATAACGGAGAATGCAGGAGAAGACAGATAATATTTTATATTTTTTGTTTTCTCTTGTTCTTTTGTGTCCCATCTTTGGGTCGCTAAAATCTCTTCTTTATGTTATAATTTGTTTATATGTTTTTGGGAGGTATTTAGGTGCTTCATTTTGTAACAGGTCGTGCCGGAAGCGGTAAAACAAGCTTTATAAGAAATCATCTTGCAGAACTTGCAAAAGAAGAAAAAGACGGAATGATTCTTATTGTTCCCGAACAGTTTTCTTTTGAAAGTGAACGAGCTATGCTCTCAATACTTGGTGCAAAAGACGCCCTAAAAATTGAGATTTTAAGCTTTAGCAGGCTTGCGGAGTGTGTATTTGCTCAAATCGGCGGAGGACCTGAACAGCTTATAGATGACGGAAGTAAAATAATAATTATGTCTCTTGCCCTTGAACAAGTCAGGGACGAGCTTGTTTTTTATTCTAAATATAT
Source organism: uncultured Eubacteriales bacterium (assembly GCA_964394885.1). Classification (GTDB taxonomy): domain Bacteria; phylum Bacillota; class Clostridia; order Oscillospirales; family Acutalibacteraceae; genus RZYX01. Next base: position 3,922 of record CAYMZO010000061.1, read on the forward strand.
TCAAAGTGCTGTTCTTGCAAAGGACCTTTTACATATTTGCACTGAATTTAAGCAAAGCAACATCAGCTCTCAAAATCTTATTGATGCATCCAATCAGTTGCAAGAGTGTACGCTAAAGCAAAAGCTAATGGAATTATCAATTATAATGTCTGCCTATGATGCTTTAGTTTCAAGGGCATACACCGATAATCTCGACTTGCTGAATAATCTTTGTAATAGCCTTATATCTTATAATTATTTTAAAGGTCGTTGCGTTGCCATTGATGCTTTTAAAGGATTTACACAGCAAGAATTTGAAGTTATCACACACATTATTCGTCAGGCTGACGATGTATATATCTCCCTTACAACTGACAACATTTTTGGTGCAGACGACGGCACTGGATTGTTTTCCTGTGTTAACCAAACCGCTAAAAAGCTTTTAAGAATTGCAAAGGACAACAACATTGAGGTATCTAACAACATCAAACTCCCCTGTAACAGTCCTACAAGATTTAAAAGTGATGAAATTTCTCATCTTGAGAAAAATATATTTAACCCTGCCTTTGATAAGTACAAAAATCAGGCTGAAAACATAACTCTTTGTTGTGCAACAAGCATTGCATCTGAATGTGATTTTGTTGCATTGACAGCCAAGAATTTAATGAGAACGCAAAACTTACGTTGCAGGGATATGGCTGTTATTGCAAGAGATTCAAACAAATACAGAAGAGAGCTTTTAAGCTCTTTTAAAAAATATTCTATACCGGTATTTGAAGATGAACGACAACCGATAACCTCTCAACCGCTTATTAATCTTGTCAGGTGTGCATTTGAAATCGCCTCTTACGGTTTTTCTACCGACAGGATGATGAGATACCTTAAAACAGGTCTTGCCGGAATTTGCAATGAGGACATTTCCATTGCCGAGAACTATGCACTTATGTGGAAAATAGGAGCACAGGGTTGGCAAAGCGTTTGGACTCAACACCCCGACGGATTTGGAGTATCTGTAACTCAAAGTTCAAAAGAAGCTCTTGAAAAGCTAAATACAATACGAGAAAAAGCTATATCTCCCCTGCTAAAATTCAAAAGAAACTGTACGAATTCAAACGGTGAACAGATTGCAAGTGCGGTATACACTCTGCTGTGTGATATTAATGCCGGTGAAAACCTTAAGCAACTTGCACTCGCCTTTGAAGAAAGTGGAAATCTTTCTCTGGCACTTGAGCAAGAACGAATCTGGGATATGCTTATGGATATTCTGGATAAGTTTGCAACATCTATCGGTGAAAAAGAGCTTAGCATTGCACGGTGTTCAGAGCTGTTTGACAGTATTCTATCCGTTTGTGATATGGGAAATATTCCGCAGGGTCTTGATGAAATCACCATTGGTTCAGCAGACAGAATAAGGCTTGCATCGCCTAAGGTAGTTTTTATTATAGGTGCTAACGAAGGTGTTTTTCCACTTAATCCCGACGGCAAAGGAATTTTAAACGATTCAGACCGAAGAAAGCTTTTAGAGCTCGGAGTTGAAGTTTCAATGCCGAGTGAATTTAAAGCATCGGAAGAACGGTTTATTGCATACAATGCCTTATGCAGTACAAGTGAAAAACTGTATATTTCATATTCACGTTGCACTCCTTCCGGAGATGCTCTTTCCCCTTCTATTCTCGTATCACAGATTGAACAAATCTTTCCATATTGCAATAAAATCAGCACAGAGGAGCTTGAAAATATTTGCTACATTGAAAGTGAAAAATCTGCGTTTGAGATGTGTGCCAAAACCTTTAGACAAAACGATGAATTTTCATCAACACTTAAAGAGTATTTTAATAGCGACGTTGATTTCAAAAACAAGATAAACTCTCTTGAACGCATAGCATTTAAAAAGCCTATTGAATTTGAAAAGGCTGAAAATGCCGTTAATTTATTCGGAAAGAATTTGATGATGTCTGCATCAAAAATAGAAACATACCACAAATGTGCCTTTGAGTTCTTTTGCAAATACGGAGTTAAAGCACAGCCAAGAAAAATCGCCGAACTTGACCCAATGCAAAGCGGAACGGTTATCCACTATATTCTTGAACAAATAATCAAGAAGTTTGGGAAAGACAAGCTTTGTGAAATGACAAAATTCCAAAGAGAAGAAGAAGTAAAAAAAATAATTTCCGAATATCTTGAAGAACAGATGGGCGGACTTTCAGGCAAAAGCAAGCGGTTTGAATATTTATATTTCAGGCTTTGCAAAACGCTTTGCGATGTTTTAGACAGGCTTTGTGCAGAATTTGAAAGCTCAAAATTTGAGCCTATTGACTTTGAGCTGAAGATTAACAAAGACGGAGATATTCAACCATACACACTACAAATTCCCGACGGTGGAACTCTTAATATAATCGGCAGTATTGACCGTGTTGATATTTATAAAAAAGATGATAAATCCTTTATAAGAGTTGTTGATTACAAGTCCGGCAAAAAAGATTTTTTATTATCTGATGTATTCTTTGGTCTTAATATGCAAATGCTTATTTATCTTTTTGCAGTTAACGACAACGGGAAAGAGCTTTATGGCAATATTGTTCCAAGTGGAATTTTATATTATCCTGCAAAAATGAGTGTCAGCAAGCTTTCAAGAGAAAGCAGTGATGACCAGATTAATATGCAAAAAATCAAAGACGGAAAATGCAACGGACTTTTGCTTGAAAATGCCGATGTATTAAACGCAATGGAAGCAGATTTGGGCGGTAATTTCATTCCTGCATTTATAGATAAAAAAGGTAATCTTTGTGGAAGTCTTATATCGCTTAATCAGCTTTACGACTTAAAGCACAAGGTTGACGGTATACTTAAAGAAATGGCACAGGCACTACACAAAGGAAAAATTGATGCTTCTCCTGTTTTTGGAAAAAACTACAAGAACACCTGCGAATATTGTGATTACAGGAGTGTTTGCGGAACAGAAGCATCGGACAAGTCAAGAGAAATCGAAACGCTTGCAAACAATGATGCTTTAAAAATTCTTTCAGGAGGTGATGAAGATGAGTTCTCAATGGACAGCTGACCAAAGGAACGCTATTGAATCCACCAACGGAACTCTGCTTGTTTCAGCGGCAGCAGGTTCGGGTAAAACGGCTGTTTTGGTTGAACGAGTTATAAAAAGGCTTACCGACACTGAAAACCCCTGTGATGCTGACAAACTGCTTATAGTTACATTTACTCGTGCTGCAACTTCCGAAATGAGAGAAAGAATAGGAAACGCTCTTTCTAAAGAGATAAAGAACGACCCTACAAATCATCATCTTCTACGCCAACAAATGCTTTTGCCAAACGCAAGCATTTGCACGATTGACAGCTTTTGCAACGACCTTGTAAGAGAAAATTTTCAAAAGCTATCCGTTGACCCCGATTTTAGAATGCTTGACGAAAGCGAAAGAAAAATGCTTCAAGACGAAGCAGTGAACGAAACAATAGAAGAACTATATGCTCAGGACACTGCCGAATTTAAAGAGCTTGTAGAACTTCTTTTTCGTGGACGTGATGACTCTGAACTTGCAAATTGCATTACAAAACTATTTAACTATTCACAAGCATATGCTTTTCCACACACTTGGCTTGAAAGTGCAAAAAATTCTTATCTTATTACAGATAATCTTTCAAAAAGCAGTTGGGGAACTATTATATTAAACTACATTTCAAACGCTCTTGATTATTGCGAGCTTCTTTTAAAAAATTCTCTTGAGCTTATGAACAATGACCAAACAGTACTTGAAAAGTATTCAAATGCATTTAACTCTGACCTTAATCAGATTTGTAATATTAAAGAACTTATAAAAACCGACGACTGGGACGGTATATTCAGTGCATTGAACAGCTTTGATTTTATAAGATTGGGAAATTTGCCAAGAGGATATGAAAGCCCTGTAAAATCAACTGTTGACGCAAGACGAAATATTGTAAAAAAGTTAATCAAAGAAAAGTTATCTTCAAT
>CAYMZO010000062.1:0-7742 GCA_964394885.1 uncultured Eubacteriales bacterium
CTCTGCATTTGCTAAGTTGTTGGCAATAGAGCTAAGCACTTTATTTTGTGCCATTATGCCTGTTCCCAACTGATAAAATCCTCGAACCATATTAAAAGCCTCTTTTCTTTTAGGGGTCAGAAATCCTTTTCATCTTCCATCATTTTTTTCAATTTCTTTACTGACTGAAAACGTAATTGTGCTATACGTTTTGCATCGGTATTTAAAATGTCCGCTATCTCCGAAACGGACAAATCCTCTTTATAAAACAGAGATAAGACAAGCTGTTGCTCCTTATTGAGCTTTTTTATACACCTTGTAAGAGTTGAAGAAAATCCTCCCTGCTCAACGATATACATCGGATTATCCTGCTCTCCGGAAGACACTTCAAAGATATGCTCATCCATATTATCGTCTGTTATCATTTGGTCAAGCGAAACGACGCTTATCGGATGACTTTCCTGCATACGTTTGTCGAGGTCTTCTGTGCTTATGCCAAGGTACAGTGCAAGCTCAGTTTTATCGGGTTCTCTTCCAATCTCACTTGTAAGCTCTTCTTTAGCTGTAAAGAGTTCCTTTGAAATATCTCTTACTCGCCTTACATATCCGTTTTGCTTGTTTATGTAGTCGAGCATTGCACCGTGTATTCTATACGAAACAAAGGTTTCGAATTTAACATCACGTTCAAGGTCAAACCTGTCTATTGCGGTTATTAGTGCAATCATTCCTTCGCTTACAAGCTCTTCTACGGAATCAAGGCACCTATATTTTCTATATACTTTATTTGCTACTTTTCTAAGAATGGGCATATAGACCAAAACCAGCTCGTTTCGGATATTTATATCTTTGGTTTTGATATAATCCTGCCACAAAGTCAATGTGTCATCATCAATTTTTAAACGACATAAGGTTTCTGCTTCCATAACGCCCCTCCTTTCTTGGAATAACAACAAATATTAATTATTATATTTTAAGCTAAATTGTAACATTGCCGACCGCTTGTATCTGAACGCCTGTATCAAGTTCATTATAGGAAATTACAACGGCATTTTGACCAAACTGGTCAAGCATTTTGCTGAAATAAATTCTCACTATCGGTGATGTAAGAATAATAGGTGTGTTTATAATTTCCTTTACCTTTGAAATTTGTTCCACAAGGCTCGACATTATTTTCTGCATTGAATCGGGGTCAATGTTCAAATAACTTCCCTGCTCATTACTTTTTATTGAATTGATTATTATTTTTTCTACTTCGCTATCGAGCGTTATAACTCTTATATGACCGCTTTCAGACCACTTACGGGTTATTGTTCTCTTAAGTGCCTGCCTTACGTGTTCGGTAAGAAGCTCAACATCTCTAACCGAACCTGCGTGTGCCGAGATAGTTTCCACAATCATTTCCATATCTCTTATCGGCACGCCTTCCTTAAGAAGATTTTCTAAAACCTTTTGGAAGTTTGCAAGAGTAATTTGTGCCGGAATTATATCATCTACTGCAAGTCCGCTGTTCTTCTTGAGATTTTCAAGAAGCTGATTGACATCTTGCCTTGTAAGCAGTTCGTATGCGTGCTTTTTAACTGTTTCAGAAAGGTGAGTAACAACAACTGAAAGAGGGTCAATAACTGTATATCCATAAATTTCTGCCATATCTTTTTTGTCCGGAGTAATCCATTTACTCGGTATTCCATAGGCAGGTTCTATTGTTTCTATTCCGTCAATCTCACCGGTTCTTCCGCCCGGGTCAAGTGCAAGGAAATAGTCAACAAGGATTTCTCCTTTTGATATTTCTTCTCCACGGATTTTTATTACATATTGGTTTGGATTAAGGGTTCCGTCATCTCTTAATCTTACAGCCGGAATTACCATTCCCATCTCAACGGCAAACTGCTTTCTGAACATTACCAGTCTGTCAATAAAATTACTTCCGCTATTTTGGTCAACAAGTGGAATAAGACTATATCCAAAATTCATTTCGATTGTGTCAACAGCCAACAATTCGTATACATTGTCAATATTTCTATAATACTCTGTTTCGGATTGAGGACTCATTTCAGACTCTGACATTTCCATTCCGTCTGCAAGAGCAACCTCTTCTTTATTTTCCATCTTCTTTGTCAAGGTTATTCCAAGAGCAATCAGTCCTGCTGCAATTATAAAGGTTTGAGCCTTTGGCATTCCCGGAATAAGACCCATTGCAACGAGTGCAATTCCCGAAATAATCATTACCATTGGCTGTGCCGCAAATTGCTTTGTAAGGTCTGTTCCAAGGCTTGACTCAGAAGCAGCTCTTGTAACTATCATACCTGTTGCTGTTGAAATCAGAAGTGCAGGTATCTGCGAAACAAGTCCATCACCAACAGTTGCTATTGAATAGGTGTTAAGAACGTCTGTAAAGCTTCCTCCGCCTTGAACCATTCCGATTATTGTTCCGCCGATAAAGTTTATGGCGGTAATTATTATGGACATTATGGAATCGCCCTTAACAAACTTCGTGGCACCGTCCATAGCTCCATAGAACTCTGCTTCTCTTTGAATATTGTTTCTGCGTTTTCTTGCCTCTTCTTCGTTAATAAGTCCCGAGCTTAGGTCCGCATCAATAGCCATCTGCTTTCCGGGCATTGCATCAAGTGTAAATCTTGCCGAAACCTCAGCAACTCTTTCTGCACCCTTTGTGATAACTATAAACTGAACGGCTACGATAATCAGGAAAACTATAAATCCAACTATGACGTTTCCGGAAAGAACAAAGTCGCCAAAGGTTTTGATTACCTGTCCTGCATCTCCGCCCTTTGTAAGGATAAGTCTGGTTGAGGATATGTTAAGTCCAAGCCTGAAAAGCGTTGTCAGCAATAAGATTGACGGGAAAACCGAAAATTCCAGCGACTCTTTTATATATATACTTATGAGAAGTATCATAAGGGACAACATAATGTTTAAAACAAACATAAAGTCGAGCAAAAACGATGGAAGCGGAATAATGATTAGTGCAACTATCATGATGACAAATATAGCAACTATCTGATTTTTCATATTTATCATCTTCATCTATCGTTTCAACTCTCTTTCTTCAGTGAATATACCCACGCAAGGATTTCAGCTGTTGCAGTATAGTATTCAGGCGGAATTTCTCTTCCCAGTTCAACTTCACTATACAGTGCCCTTGCAAGAGGCCTGTCCTCTATCATTGGGATTTTATATTTTTCAGCCTCTTCAATAATTCTCAGTGCAACAAAATCTTGTCCTTTTGCCACAACCACAGGGGCTGAATTCATTTCGGTGTTATATTTAAGTGCAACCGCAAAATGGGTTGGGTTTCTTACTATTACGTCTGCTTCAGGGACCTGCTGCATCATACGTTGTTGCGACATCTTTCGCTGTGCATCTTTTATTCGTCCTCGAACAACAGGGTCTCCTTCGGTCTGTTTGTATTCTTCCTTGACTTCCTGCTTGGTCATCTTAATATTTCTTTCATATTCCCACCACTGATACAGATAGTCAAATATTGAAATTGCTATAAATGCTATTGAAAGCTTTATTACAAGGCTATAAACTGATTTAAGTACAAACGAAACAGCACTCATAATATCAAGCGACATAAGCTTTACTACATCTGTTGCTATTGATTTATAATAGCTATAAATTACTGCCCCGATTATTGCCGCCTTTATTATTGATTTTAAAAGTTCAACCACTGCCCTTAACGAGAACATTTTCTTTATTCCCGATATTGGGTTGAGGTGTGAAAACTTTGGCTTTAACGCCTCTTTAGAGAATAAAAATTTGGTTTGAGCTCCGGTTGCAAGAACACCAACCAAAAGCAAAATCAGCATCAACGGACCTGCGGTGTAAACAAGTGCCAGACAACAATCTTTAAAAATATCCATTGCAGAGTCAACCGTTATTTCTGTTACGGTTTTTATTGAAGTCAGATACTTGTACATATTTTGGGACATATATTTATATATGTATGGTAACAGCTTGTCGAGGGCAACAAATGCGACTAAAATTGTAAGTGCATTTACAACATCCTGACTTTTATAGACATTACCTTTTTTTCGTTCGTCTTTTCGCCTTTTAGGGGAAGCTTTTTCGGTCTTGCTTTCACTTCCTGCAGCCAACATTATTCCCCCTTTTTAAGTCAGATACAGTCTAAGTGATTTATCTATGTTATTCCAAGTATTAGAATTATTTTTTCAAACATTATTTGAATAAGGTTCTCTACAAACCTTGCATAAGGTCCAACTAAAACAACTATACAAATAAATCCTAAAAATATTTTAAGCTGGATATTAACTGCAAAAATATTGATTTGCGGAACGGCCTTCATTAAAAGACCTACTCCTATTTCTGTTATAAATTCAACAGCCATTATCGGCAATGCAAGCTTTATTGCGTATATCAGCACCAGCGAAAACAACGATACAATTTCTGAAAACACCTCTGTCGGAAAGGTAATATCCCCGTACGGCGAAATTTTTCCGAGCAGTACAAATATTTTTATCATCGTAAGGTGGGCATTTGATGCAAAGAATATCATCATAAACATTGCATTTATTACAGAAGCCGAAAGTGCCATTGAAACGTTGCTTTGAGGGTCATAAACCTTTGACATTGAAATTCCCATATTGAAGTCCATAAATTCTCCGCCAAGAGTTAAAACCGACAGGAACAGCTGCATTATAAATCCAACTATAAAGCCGACAAGCAATTCTTTTAAAAGTAAAAATCCATACACATAAAAGTTTGTTACTTCTATTTCCTTGTTTTCTATAAGATTATATGTAAAATATGCAAGCATAAAAGACAATGCAATCTTAACAATCGGCGGTATAGACTTCCTGCCAAAAACAGGATTGAACAATATGCAACCTGACATACGCATAAATACAAAGGAAAAAAGTGTGAAATTAAAATCTAATATCATTACTATCCTCCGTCTTTATGCAAGGCAATAAGCCCTTAAAAATCTCTTACCACTGCCCTAACTTAAGCTTGCAATTTGTTCAAATATGTATTTAAAAAAGTCCATTAAAGACTCTGACATCCAAGAACCAAGCACAAGAAATACAACAGCGATTACTATAAGCTTTGGAACAAAGGTAAGCGTTTGCTCGTGAATTTGTGTTGCCGCCTGAAAAACTGAAATAATCAATCCCACTGCCATACTTATGATAAGTACAGGTGCTGAAAGCTTTAGCGTTAACAAAAGTGCCTGCTGAAAGACTTCCATTATTCCTGCTATATCCATAGGCACTCTTCCTTCCTGCTAAAAACTGATTGACCCGGTAGATTTAAAAAACAGCTACGTGTTAAAGCTTACCGCAAGCGTTTTAAACAACAACTCCCATCCGTCAACAAGCACGAACAGCAACAGCTTGAACGGCATTGCAATCGTCGCAGGAGGTAGCATTATCATACCCATTGACATAAGGGTACTTGAAACTATCATATCTATAATTAAAAATGGTATGTACAATAAAAATCCTATTGTAAAGGCTCTTTTCAGCTCGCTTGTTACAAACGACGGGATTACAACGGTCATCGGCAAATCCTGAGGGTCATCAACATCTTTTGTTTCAGACAAGTCAACAAACAAATTTAAGTCCTTTGTTTTTGTCTGCTTTAACATAAACGATTTTAATGGAACCGACGCCTTATTTATAAATTCTTCTTGGGTGATTTTATTTTCTTTATATGGTGTATATGCAGTTTCATCTATCTCCTTTATTACCGGAGACATTATAAAGAGCGAAAGAAATATTGCTATGCCGACAAGCACCTGATTAGGTGGAGTCTGCTGAAGTCCAAGTGCGTTTCTCAAGAAAGAAAGTACAATTATAATTCTTGTAAAACAGGTTGTCAGAACTAAAATGGACGGAACAAGTGCCACCATCGTTAGCATAATGATTATTTCAACGGTTTCAAGACCTTCACCGTTAACATCTACGTTAACTGTTCCGGCTGCCGATGCAGACAACGGAATAAGCACAAAAATTAAAACTGTTGTTACTAATATTTTTGCAATTTTTGAAGCAGTCTTTTTAGCTTTTACAGTTTTCTCATCTTCTTTTTTCTCAAGTGATTTAGTCGCTGTCTTGCTCATCGGTTTCACCTGCTTTCTGCCCTGAGCGTTTTAAAAGATTTGCCTTAAACAGCTCACTAAAATCTTTACCCTGTTGGGATATTTGAGGTGGAGAATAATCCTGCAATTCCATAAGCATTGATATTCCGTTATTGGCAATACCTATCAAATAATATTTTTCGCTTATTTCAGCCACTGCAAGTCCTTTATCCTGCCCTAAAGCAACTCGTTCAACAATTTTTATACTTCCGTTATTAGTAAATTTATTAGCCTTTTTTGCAATCATTTTACTAAAGTAATATGTAAGATATAAAATTAAACCAACTGCAAGTATTGAACCAATTAGCGACAGAATATCGTTCCACTGCATCAGCTTTTGCCCTCCTTGAACTCTTCCTTGAAATAAATTTATCTTAAATTATTTTGTCTTTAAAAATATGTTTACCTCTGCTGTGTTTTAGTATCCGAACCGGAATTCATTTCATCGGATAACAAAAGCATCATCAGAGGCTATTTTTAGGGCATAGCCCTCCTTTGTCGGCATCCTTACCTGCAAAGAATATCCAGTTATTTTGTATGTTTTAGTTAAATATATTTCACTTGTATTTGTTTTTGTCGAAAAATCCGCTTAGTTTCTTGCACTTTTATTTTATAGTTTTGTCTGCCTGAGCACTCACTTTTACAACAAAAAATTTTATTGGAAATATTTATTTTACCTGTTCATTTATTTGGCTGTAAATTTCGTCAAGGCTAATATTTTCAGAGCCTTGCTTTAATATGCAAATTTCAACACGTCTGTTTTTTACTCTTGTTGCCTCTGTTCCGTCATGTGGAACAATCGGAGAAAACTCACCATGACCTGTTGATGTAAGCTTATTACCATCTAAAATATTCTTTTTTTGCACATAGCACAGAGTGTTAACAGCTCTTTCAGATGAAAGTTGACGGTCTCTTACAAGGTCATTTGCTGTTTCAGCATTTCCCTGCCTTGCCGTATGACCTTCAAAGCTAACCTTTCCTACCTGGTCTGTGATATTTACAAAGGCATTACACATTATATCGAGAATTTGTTTACCTTCGGGCTTTAGTACAGAACTGTCTCCGTCAAAGAATATGTTATTTCTAAATGTAATAAAGGTATAACCCTCACCCTTTATTACCTCGACGTCCTGTTGAAGATTATTTTCTTCAACATAGTGCTTTAAATAACTATATAAATCATCAAACTCTGTTACCTCTTCAGGAGATGTTACCGGAAGTTTTTCATCCTGTCCTTCTAATATACCGTCCCCCGGTTTATCATCCTTGGAGGGATTTACAACAAATTGTTGCGGAGTTTCAACCTCTGTTGCACCCTCAAAAGAACGAACAACTATTTCCCATTTTTGTGCGTCGACAGAGGAGATTGCAAACATCAGCACAAAGAATGTCAAAAGCAAAGTTACCATATCGGCATAAGTGTCAAGCCAATTAGGGCCTTCTCCTTCATCGTAAGACGAGCCTCTTTTGCTCATAATTTACACTCTCCTTTCATATATACTTAATTATTTCTTACTTTTCTTTTCTTTGGGAGGTTTGGATTTTTTGCCTTTCTTTCCGTCTCCTTCATCACCCATAGGCTCCAAGACTCTTTCTTTTCCTCTTACGAATGCTTTTAGTCTCTCTTCAATATGCCTTGGGT
>CAYMZO010000063.1:0-7689 GCA_964394885.1 uncultured Eubacteriales bacterium
TCACGCACTTTGGCCCTTTGGTCCCTGTACAAAATATAGGCTTTGGCCGTTTTGGGATTTAAAGAATTGAAATCTCAACTCGATGCATACGACAACACCGACTTCTATCGTATGGAGTTAACAGACCTAAATATGAGAATGGACCCTTGCTGGTACGGATATAATGGTATGTCCACTTTCTCATCTATGGCATCTGAGCCACTTTCAAATCTTCAATACAACCTCGGTATGTTTGGAAACTACATCAACAGCTATACCTATAATATGCAAACGCCTATCTATAACTCAATGTTTTCACTTAAATATATTGTTAACAACACACCCGAAGTAAAAATCAATTCGGAATTGTTTTCTGAACTTATGACCGTTGGCGGATATACTGCATATAAAAACAACTATAACCTTCCAATAGCATATTGTGTTGACAACAACATTATAAACTGGCAGCCTACTTCCGATAATCCTTTTGAAAATCAAAATGAGTATATTAGCAATTCAACTGGAGTAAATGACGTTCTTGAAAATTTGCCGATAAATGATATTGAGTATTATAACATCAATGATTTTGGTGAGGAACTTAATAATGGTAAATTTGTATTTTACAAAACAAATTCAGGCTCTTCTTCCTCCAGCTTTGTTGTTAACTATGTTTTAGAAGAAACTCAAAATGTTTATGTTTATGTTGATTCTGAAAGTGTTGCAAACGACACTATTACTATTAGAGCAAACGGAGAATTTGTTTCGGACCAAAATATTGACGAGGAATACATCTTTGATGCAGGAGTTTGGAAAGAAGGAACGGTTATAAGTGTTTCGATTCCTATTAAAGATGAAAATGCATCGGGATATGTTGACTGCTTTGTTACGGGATTAAATATGGATAAGTTTAAGCAGGCTTATAACATTTTAAATTCAAGTGCTATGAATGTTAAAGAATTTAAAGAGAGTGATATTACAGGTGATATAAACGCTCAGAATGATTGTGTTGTATATACATCTATTCCTTATGATGAAAGCTGGAACATCTATGTTGACGGTCAAGAGCTTTCTTCTGAAAGTATTGTAAAATTAGGAAACTCTCTTCTTGCATTTAAGCTTTCTAAAGGTCAGCATACAGTTGAACTAAAATACAAAGCACAGGGGCTTACAGCAGGAATTATAGTTTCAGTTGTAACTGCTCTTTCACTTATCGCTTTTGCCGTAATATCAAACAAGAAAAAGAAAAAAGCTATTTTATCAAGTAACTTAGGAACTCTGATAGATGACAATAGTGATAGCGGTGAAATCAGTGTAGAAAGTGTAAAAAGTGAAAATTTAGAAAATCAAACTATACCTAAAGAAGAAAATGACAGCAATTAAATTTAAGCAATAAAAGCAATAGCCACCGAATATTCGGTGGCTATTTTGTATTGTAATATAAACATTTTTATTTACTCTTTTTTCCGTACTTTTTCTCAATTGTTTTAACAATAATATATGGATTTAAGAAGTAAATGACACTAAGAAAAGCAGCTAAGATATTCAGAAATCCAAGTGAAAGAACGACTTCTCTTGCAGACTTTGTTACCGACTCTTCTGTTTTAAAATACCACCTTGCAATATCACCTAACATAAGTAAATTCCTCCGCTCTTATATTTTATTTTTAAGGTATTGACCGGTATATGAGGCCTTTACCTCTACAATTTCTTCCGGAGTTCCACAGGCAACTATTTTTCCGCCTCCGCTACCGCCTTCCGGTCCTAAGTCAATAATATAATCAGCTGTTTTTATAACATCAAGATTGTGTTCAATTACAACAACTGAATTTCCATTATCAACGAGCTTTTGTAAAACATCAATAAGCCTGTGTACATCTGCTGTATGCAGACCTGTTGTAGGTTCGTCCAGTACATAAATGGTTTTGCCTGTTGACCTTTTTGAAAGTTCGGTTGAAAGCTTTACTCTCTGTGCTTCTCCTCCTGAAAGAGTTGTTGCAGATTGACCTATTTTAACATATCCCAAACCAACATCGTAAAGTGTTTGCAACTTGCGTTTTATCTTTGGAACAGCGTTAAAAAATTCAAGACCCTCTTCAACTGTCATTTCAAGTATATCATAAATTGACTTTCCTTTATAGAGTACTTCCAAAGTTTCTCTATTGTATCTTGCACCCTTGCAAACTTCACACGGCACATATATATCTGCTAAAAAGTGCATTTCAATTTTTACAATTCCATCTCCCTGACACGCTTCACAACGTCCACCTTTTACATTAAAAGAAAATCTGCTGGGTGAAAACCCTCTTACCTTTGCATCTTGAGTAGTTGCAAAAAGATTTCTTATATCTGTAAAAACTCCGGTATAGGTTGCAGGATTTGAACGTGGTGTTCTTCCAATTGGAGACTGGTCAATATCAATTATTTTATCGAGATTTTCTATGCCCTCAATTCTATCGTGTTTGCCTGAAAAGCATTTTGCTCCGTTTAATTCTGCCGCAAGTTTTTTGTGCAGTATTTCATTAATAAGAGAAGATTTACCTGAACCCGAAACACCTGTTACGCAAACAAACTCACCAAGAGGAATTGTAACATCAATATTCTTTAAATTATTTTCTTGTGCTCCGATAATTTTTAATGATTTACCATTGCCTTTTCTTCTGCTTTTAGGCACGGGTATTTCCTTTTTGCCACTTAAATATTGACCGGTAATTGAATTTTTACACTTCTTTATCTCTTCAACATTACCAACGCATACAACTTCTCCTCCGTGTATGCCCGCTCCGGGCCCAATATCAACGATGCAATCAGCCTCATACATTGTATCCTCATCGTGTTCAACGACTATAAGGGTGTTTCCAAGGTCTCTAAGATTCTTTAACGTTTCTATAAGCTTAGCATTATCTCTTTGATGAAGACCAATACTCGGCTCATCAAGTATATATAAAACGCCCATAAGAGATGAACCAATTTGAGTTGCAAGCCTTATCCTCTGACTTTCACCTCCGGAAAGAGTTCCGGAAGAACGTGCAAGCGTAAGATAATTTAAACCAACACTATTTAAAAATCCAAGTCTGTCTTTTATCTCTTTTAAAATCTCTTCTGCTATCATTTTTTGCCTGTCTGTAAGCTCTAAATCACTTATAAACTCCAGTGCTTGAGATACAGACTTATGAACAAATGTATCAATATTTATTCCGCCAACCGTAACTGACAGAGATTCTTTATTTAGTCTTGCACCATGACATTCAGGGCAATTCTGAATTTTCATATATTGCTCAATTTCAGTCTTAGCCCAATCACTACCGGACTCCATATATCTACGTTCAAGATTGTTTACAATACCTTCAAAATCAGTAAGATAAGTGCCTGTACCATAATCATTTTTTCTGTGCATTTTTATTTTGGTTCCATTAGTGCCATACAGTATGACGTCCAATGCCTCTTTAGACAACTTGTTAACAGGTGTTTTCAGAGAAAATCCATAATGCTTTGCAAGCCCCTCAAAATACATTTGGGCAATAGTTCCACCCTCTGTATTAGACCATCCACTGCATCTAATTGCGCCCTGACTAATAGAAAGACTTTTATCCGGAATTATCAAATCAGGGTCAACTTTCATATAGGTGCCAAGTCCCAAACATTTTTGGCAAGCACCAAACGGGTTATTAAATGAAAACATTCTCGGAGTTAATTCTTCAACACTTATATCGTGTTCAGGGCAGGCATAGCTTTGCGAAAAGAGTAATTCCTCTCCACCTATCACATCAACTATAAGAAGTCCACCTGAAAGCTCTGTTGCAGTTTCTATTGAGTCTGCGAGTCTACTTCTGATTTCGTCTTTTATTACAAGTCTATCTATTATAATCTCTATATTATGTCTTTTGTTTTTTTCAATGGTTATGGTTTCCGACAAATCATAAACGATGTCGTCTACACGAACTCTAACAAAGCCTGACTTTCTTGCATTTTCAAGCTCCTTAACATACTCACCTTTTTTGCCTCTAACTATTGGTGCCATAATCTGTATTTTTGTACCCTCATCAAGAGATAAAATTTTATCTACTATTTGGTCAATAGTTTGTTGATAAATTTCCTTACCGCAGATCGGACAATGCGGTATTCCTATTCTGGCATATAAAAGTCTTAAATAATCGTATATTTCCGTTACAGTTCCAACGGTTGAACGGGGATTTTTTGACGTTGTTTTTTGGTCGATAGAAATTGCCGGAGAAAGACCATCTATGCTGTCAACCTTAGGTTTCTCCATCTGACCTAAAAACTGCCTTGCGTATGATGACAACGACTCAACATATCGGCGTTGACCCTCTGCATAAATAGTGTCAAAAGCAAGAGAGGATTTTCCCGAGCCTGAAAGACCTGTAAAAACCACAAGCTTATCTCTTGGAATTGTTAGGTCTATATTTTTTAAGTTATGTTCCCTTGCACCTTTAACAACCAGCTCTGTATTTGCCAACTCTTTTCCCCCACTTTATTTACTATTACGTAACTTATCAATTTTATCTCTAAGATATGCTGCGTGCTCAAATTCAAGTATTTTAGCTGCGTCTTTCATTTCTGCTGTAAGCCTCTTAATAAGCTGCTCTTTTTCTATCTTGCTTAATTTCTTTACAGGCTTTTCTTTTTCTATTCCATCTTTACTTGTTATTTCTATTATATCTCTAATATCTTTTTTTATCGTTTGAGGAGTTATATTATGCTTTTGATTATACTCCATCTGTATTTCACGCCTACGTTGAGTTTCCTTTATTGCCCTTTCCATCGACGGAGTTACACTGTCTGCATACATTATAACTTCACCGCTTGAATTTCTTGCAGCTCTTCCTACTATTTGGATAAGAGAGGACTCAGAACGTAAAAATCCTTCTTTATCCGCATCTAACACTGCAACAAGAGAAACCTCAGGCAAATCAAGTCCCTCACGAAGAAGATTAATTCCTATCAAAACATCAAACTCTCCAAGACGTAAATCTCGGATAATTTCCATTCTTTCAATGGTATCAATATCGTGATGCATATATCTAACTTTTATTCCTACATTTTCAATGTAGTCAGTTAAATCCTCTGCCATTTTCTTTGTAAGTGTAGTTACAAGAATTCTTTCTTTTCTTTCTATTCTAATGTTGATTTCTGAAATCAAGTCATCAATTTGACCATCTGTTGGTTTGACGATTATTTCAGGGTCCAAAAGACCTGTCGGCCTGATAATCTGTTCAACTATTTGTTCACTGTGTTCACGTTCAAATTTTCCCGGTGTTGCACTGACAAAAACCATCTGCTTTGTTCTTTCATAAAACTCATCAAAGGTTAATGGTCTGTTATCAAATGCAGAAGGAAGCCTGAATCCAAAGTTAACAAGGCTCTCTTTTCTTGACCTATCTCCACCATACATACCGTGAATCTGCGGAAGCATAACGTGAGATTCGTCAACAAAAATAAGAAAATCGTCCGGAAAATAATCAATAAGAGTAAACGGCGGTGAACCGGCTTCTCTTCCCGACATAACTCTTGAGTAATTTTCAATACCGCTGCAAAATCCAGTTTCTCTAAGCATTTCAATGTCATACTCTGTTCGCTGTTTTATCCTTTGAGCCTCAAGAAGCTTTCCCTGCTCTTCAAAATTTGCAACTTGATTAATCATTTCATCGTGAATTTCTTTGATTGCGGTTTCCATCTTTTCCATTGACACAACATAATGAGATGCAGGGTAGATTGCTGCGTGTGATAGTACTCCTATTACATTTCCCGTCAAAGCATTTATCTCGGAAATTCTATCTATTTCATCACCAAAAAATTCAACTCTAATTGCATTTTCGTTTGAGTTGGCAGGAAATATTTCAACAACATCTCCACGAACACGAAATTTATTACGAATAAAGTTTATATCATTTCTCTCATATTGAATTTCAACAAGCTTTTTTAAAAGTTCATCTCTTGGTTTTATCATACCCGGTCTTAATGAAATAACCATATTACGATAATCAATAGGGTCACCTAAGCTATATATGCACGATACACTTGAAACAATAATAACATCTCGTCTTTCTGAAAGTGCAAGCGTTGCACTGTGCCTAAGTTTATCAATTTCATCATTTATCGAGGAATCTTTTTCAATGTAAGTATCAGTTGTCGGGATATAAGCTTCGGGCTGGTAATAGTCATAATAGGAAACAAAGTATTCCACTGCATTTTCAGGAAAGAACTCTCTAAACTCGCTGCAAAGCTGAGCCGCAAGAGTTTTGTTATGTGCCAATACAAGCGTAGGACGATTAACCCTTGCAATGACATTTGCCATTGTAAAGGTTTTTCCCGAGCCGGTAACTCCCAAAAGCGTTTGTTCTTTATTACCAATTTGTATTCCATTTACAAGTTCATCAATAGCCGCCGGCTGGTCTCCGGTAGGACTATAAGGTGAATGCAACTTAAACTCCGACATCTAAGACTCCTCAAATAAATAGAAGTGAAAACTTTGGCGAATCTGCCATTGAAAAATATTCATTATCTGCAACAATAATATGGTCTCTTAAATTTATATCTATCGTGCTTAACATTTTAATTAAGTTCCTTGTTACATCAACATCGGCTGAAGACGGCACTGCAACTCCGCCCGGATGATTATGTGCCATTATTACTGAACTTGCATTGTTTTTCAATGCTATTTCAACAATTTTTCTTGAAGTGATTTCTGCCATCTTTACTGAGCCCTTTGAAATAATGTCGCAGTTAATTACGCAACCTTTATTATCTAAGCTTAAAAGCATTGCAGTTTCGACTAAATTATCACCTATGTATTTTGCAATAAAATATCCGCCTGCATCATCACTTGACAATATTTTAGTGCATTTAGATTGCTTGTCCTCTAAATATTTGCCATAAAGCGGAGTGATTAATTTAATTAATGAAGCTGTATTTTCACCTATTCCTTCAACCTTTATAAGTTCTTCATAAGGTGCATCAAACACACCCGATAAAGAGCCAAAAGTATTTATAAGTGTATGTGCAAGCTCATTCGTATCTCTTCTTGGTATTGTATAAAACAAAAGTAGTTCTAATATATTGTGATCATAAAAGCCAGATAAACCATTGTCAAGAAAACGACGTTTTAATCTTTGACGATGTCCATCGTGCATATTTTCGCACCTCTATTATTTATTTTATTTTTCTGCTTCCAGGTTTAACAAGTTCAAATTTGCCCTCTTTGCAAAGTGGACATTCATCACTTTCCCATGACTGAACATCCGCAGAATATACAGCTCTGAAAGGAACACCAAAGTCTATTTTTCCGTCTGTTCTATCTACAATAGAACCAACGCCAACAATATTTCCACCATTATTTTTTACGAGTTCAATTACTTCACGTACTGAACCACCGGTAGTAACAACGTCTTCAACAATAAGGACTCTTTGACCTGGATTAATTGAAAAGCCTCTTCTCAACTGCATTTTTCCATTTTCATCTCTCTCGGTAAAGAAGTTTTCACAGCCAAAGTTTCTGCTAACTTCGTATGCCATTTGAACTGCACCCATAGCAGGTCCAATAACAAGTTCAACATTATCATCTTTATATTTTTCTGCAAGAGCAGCACAAAGTTCCTCGCTATATTTTGTATTTCTAAAAATTTTTGCACATTGAAGATATCTGTTACTATGTCTACCGGAAGTAAGAAGGAAATGTCCCTCAAGCAAAACTCC
>CAYMZO010000064.1:0-7446 GCA_964394885.1 uncultured Eubacteriales bacterium
ATACAATAATAGCTAAAATACGCAGGAGGAAATATAATGGCAAAAGAACTTGCAAAGCACTATGACCCAAAAGAAGTTGAAGACAGAATATACAGCTCCTGGATTGAAGGCGACTATTTTCATGCAAAGCTTGATACAACCAAAAAGCCTTACACAATAGTCATTCCTCCTCCAAACATCACAGGTCAGCTTCATATGGGACATGCTCTTGATAATACTTTACAAGATATTTTAATACGTTATCGCAGAATGCAGGGATACGACGCTTTGTGGATTCCCGGAACTGACCACGCTTCAATTGCAACCGAGGCTAAAATCGTTGAAGCTATGGCAAAAGAAGGAATTACAAAAGACGATATTGGCAGAGATAAATTCCTTGAGCGTGCTTGGGAATGGAAAGACCAATTCGGTGGAAGAATTATTCAGCAACTTAAAAAGATGGGTTCTTCCTGCGACTGGGAACGTGAAAGATTTACTCTTGACGACGGCTGTTCAAAAGCTGTCAGAGAAGTCTTTGTAAGATTATATGAAAAAGATCTTATATATCAAGGTGAACGTATAATAAACTGGTGTCCGCATTGCCTTACTTCAATTTCAGACGCCGAGGTTGAATATTCAGAAAAAGACGGTTCATTCTGGCATCTTCGTTATCCTTTGGCTGACGGTTCGGGTTATATAAACCTTGCAACAACAAGACCTGAAACAATGCTTGGTGATACTGCTGTTGCGGTCAATCCAAAAGATGACAGATACAAGCATCTTGTAGGCAAGACAGTTATTCTTCCTCTTGTAAACAAGGAAATCCCAATTGTTGCAGACGACTATGTTGAAATGGATTTCGGTACAGGTGTTGTTAAAATTACACCCGCACACGACCCTAACGACTTTGAAGTTGGTGCAAGGCATAATCTTCCAATTATTGATGTTATGACCGATGATGGAAAGATGAACGAAAATGCAGGCGAAAAATATTGCGGTATGGACCGTTACGAGTGCAGAAAAGCTATTGTTAAAGAGCTTGAAGAAGGCGGTTTCCTTGTTAAAATCGAGCCTATGAAGCACAATGTAGGTTCTTGCTATCGTTGTAATACAATCGTTGAGCCTCGTATTTCAAAGCAGTGGTTTGTAAAAATGGAGCCTCTTGCAAAACCTGCCATTGAAATGGTTAAAAGCGACAAGGTAAAGTTTATACCTGAACGCTTTGATAAAATATATTATCATTGGATGGAAAATATTAAAGATTGGTGTATTTCACGTCAACTTTGGTGGGGACACAGAATACCCGCTTGGTACTGTGCTGATTGCGGTGAAGTTATTGTTAGCCGTGAAGACCCAACCAAATGTACCAAATGCGGTAGTAACAATATTGAGCAGGACCCTGACACTCTTGACACTTGGTTTTCATCTGCTCTCTGGCCGTTTTCAACTCTCGGATGGCCTGATAAAACTCCTGAGCTTGAGCATTACTATCCTACAAGTACGCTTGTAACAGGATACGATATAATCTTCTTCTGGGTTGCAAGAATGATTTTTTCTGCTTGCGAACACACAGGTGAACAACCTTTTGACACTGTATTTATTCACGGTATTGTCAGAGATTCTCAGGGAAGAAAGATGTCAAAATCACTTGGCAACGGAATTGACCCGCTCGAAGTTATTGACAAATACGGTGCAGATGCACTTAGATTTACCCTTGCAACAGGTAACAGTCCCGGAAATGATATGCGTTTTTCTGACGAGCGTGTTGAATCAAGCCGTAACTTTGCCAACAAGCTTTGGAATGCCGCAAGATTTATTCTTATGAATCTTGACGGAACAGAAAAAGCTCCTTATATTCCATCTGAACTCGCCATTGAGGACAAATGGATTTTAAGCAAATTCAACACTCTTGCAAAAGAGGTTACAGACAATCTTGATAAATTTGAGCTTGGAATTGCAGTTCAAAAGCTTTACGACTTTATCTGGGATTTGTTCTGCGACTGGTATATAGAAATTGCAAAGCTTCGTTTACAGGCAGGTGGCAAAGAAGCTGAAACAGCAAAGGCTGTTCTTATTTATGTAATGTCAAACACATTAAAACTTCTTCATCCGTTTATGCCATTTATAACAGAGGAAATCTGGCAAACTCTTCCTCATGACGGCGAAACAATAATGCTTTCTGCATATCCTGAATTTGATGAGTCGCTTTGCTTTGCAAGTGAAGAAGCTGAATTTGAACGTATAATGGATGCAATTCGTGCAATTCGTAACAGAAGAGCTGAAATGAATGTTCCTCCTTCAAAGAAAGCACAGGTATTTATTGACACTTCATTCAAAGACACTTTTGAATCCGGTATTGTGTTTATAAAACGTCTTGCCTATGCAAGTGAAGTTTCAGTTGGAAACGACTTCAACATTGACGGTGCGGTAAGCATCATAACCAACGATGCAAAGGTATATATTCCAATGGGAGAACTCATTGACTTTGAAGCCGAACGTGCAAGACTTAACAAAGAAAAGATTGCAGCACAAAAAGAACTTGATTTTATCAACTCAAAGCTTTCCAACGAGAACTTTGTAAACAAAGCTCCTGCTAATGTTGTTGAGGGTCAACGAACTGCGGCGGCAAAGCTTGCAGATAAAATTGCGATGCTCGATGAAAGCATTGCTGCTATTGGTTAACTATTTTTGGGGGCTGTATTTCAGCCCCCAATTTTAAAGTTTATTTGTGTGGGGTGTTCGTTTGAATTATCAAGAATCTTTAAAATACATACATTCATTGTTACGCTTTGGTATGTTGCCCGGTCTTGACCGTATAAAAGCTCTTCTTTCTATGCTTGGCAATCCGCAAGATGAGCTGAAATTTGTTCACGTTGCCGGTACAAACGGCAAAGGCTCTGTTTGCAATATGTGTGCAAACATTTTAACACACGCCGGCTATAAGACAGGCCTTTTTACCTCTCCTTTTGTAGTTGACTTTTGCGAAAGAATTCAAATCGACGGCAATATGATTGAGCGTGATGAACTTTCGATTATCGTAACAGGTATAAAGCCCATGGTTGAGGAACTTGCAAGGAACAATCTTCAGCCAACAGAATTTGAGGTTATTACAGCAATTGCAATTAAGTATTTTGCGATGAAAAAGTGCGATATTGTAGTGCTTGAAACAGGACTCGGAGGAAGGCTTGATTCTACCAATATCATAAGCAGTCCCCTGCTTAGCGTTATTACCTGCATTTCACTTGACCATACGGAAATTCTCGGAAATACAATCGAAAAAATTGCAACAGAGAAGTGCGGTATTATAAAGCAGGGCAGTACAACAGTTTGCTATCCTTGTCAACAGCCGAGTGCTATGAACGTAATTGAAAAAACAGCAAAAGAAAAATCAAACAAATTAGTCATTGGCTGTTTAAAAGAAATTGTAGTTAAAAAGTCTTCAATAAAAGGCACTACATTTAATTGGAATGGCGTGCAAATTGAATTAAAGCTTATAGGCGAACATCAAATTTTAAACGTTGCCACTGTCATTTCCGCTGTTACGGAATTGATCCAAAAGGGATTTAATATTTCAATATCAGACATTAAGTCGGGCATAGAACAAACCTCTATTCCTGCACGTTTTGAGGTTTTGTCTCAAAATCCACTTGTAATTCTTGACGGAAGCCACAATGCAGACGGTGTTGATTCATTTATATCTTCGATTGAAAAGCTTTTGCCTACAAAGAAAAAAATATTTGTTATGGGTACAATGGCAGACAAAGATTATGAGTTTACAATTGAACGTGTCGCCCGTGTAGCAGATGAATTTATTGCAACTACTCCGTCTAATCCCAGGGCTCTTTTTGCTTGCAATGCCTGCGAAATAGCATCAACTTTTTGCGAAAGAACAGCCGCAATATCCCTGCCTAAAGATGCAATAAATTATGCTTTCTTTCAGGCAAAGACACACGGCTATGCATTGATTATTTGTGGCTCTTTATATCTTGCAGGAGATGTTCGAGAGCTTATTGTAAAAAAGTTGCCATCACACCAAGCGTAAATATCGTTCCCGGTGCTCCTAAAATTCCCGAAACAGCAATGGTGTACCAGTTTATCGGTATAACTACTTGGCTGATGCTTCCAAACAAATTCACAGCCAACAGTGCTGCAAACCCTGAGAATGACGTTGTCAGTATTGCCTTAAACCAGTGCCCTGATTTTATCATTGTTATCATCAGAACAATTGCTATTATTGACAATATTACCCCTAATACTATTTCCAATGTTACACTCATTTTGCACACCACCTAAAAGGCATTTTTAATCACAACAAATTACAGTTTTTCATACATTGTTGTTACGCAGGTGTTACAGGTTATATTTTGGCTTTTTGCAAGTCTTATAAGATATCTGTATCTTGCTTTCAAGGCTTCAAGCTCATAAATTGACGCTTCGACCAAGTCATCATCTGCCTGCATCTGAAATCGAGCATAGGCATCGTCAATCATTCTGCAAACACGTCTTATATCCTGCAAAATTTTCTGCTCAGAACTTATATTCTCGTTTTTTGATGTTTCATAGTCAAAGTCAAAATCATATTTCATATTAACACCCTCCTTTGTATTGTATGAGTAATTGTTGGAATTTTATTACAATTTTAAACACATTGATTTATATTTATATTGACATATTAAAAACATAGTGATAAAATTAAATCACAAATTAATATTGCTGTCTTCAGGGCGAGGTGTAAATCCTCACCGGCGGTAATGGGTTTTTCCTTAGTCCGCGAGCATTTTGCAGATTCGGTGTGATTCCGAAACCGACGGTAAGTGAATTGTTTTCTAAAACAATTCGCAAGTCCGGATGAAAGAAGATAAGGTTTTTTATTCAAAGCCTTTATTGCCCTGTGCTTTTATTGCATAGGGTATTTTTGTTGTTCTGAACAGCTGATTGAAAGGAAGAATTATTATGAACACAAAAACAGCAAATTCTCAGCAAAAGACCCAAAAGTTAGTTTTTGCAGGACTTTTTTCTGCAATCGCATTTGTACTTTATCTCCTCGAATTTCCAGTAGTCCCAGGGGTTGACCACCTCAAGCTTGACCTTAGTGATGTACCTGCTTTGGTCGGTGCCGTATTTTTCGGTCCCGGATTCGGCGTTATTGTTGAACTTATTAAAAATCTTATTGAAATGCTCGTAAAGGGAATTGGAACACAAATGGGATTTGGAAACATTATGAACTTCCTTGTTGGATGTGCATACGTTATTCCGTTCTCATTGATATATCGCAAGCTTTCAGATAAAGCCAATGCAAAAGAGCTTAGAAACATTATCATCTCTGCTGTTGCCGGTATTGCTTGCATTATTCTTGTAGGCATTGGAGGTAACTATCTTATTGCTCCTCTATTCTTTAAATACTTCTTGGGAATAGAACTTTCAAGCACTGCTCTTTGGGGTGCAATTTGGGGTGCAACTGCATTGAATGCAATAAAAGGCACTATGTTATCGGTTGTTATCTATCCTCTTATGATGTTTTTCACAAAAAAGATGGGCAACATTTTTAAATTACCTAAAGCAGAAGCTAAAAAAGAAATTAAAAACGAAGAAAAAGAAAACAGTGATGATACTGAGAAAGTTTTAAAACAATCTTGACTTTTATGCATAAGCAGTATAAAATCAAGATAGAAGTTGACAAACAATTTAATATTTACTTATCATGAGAGACTGAGGGACTGGCCCGTTGACGTCCGGCAACCTGCGTAACCGCAAGGTGCTAAATCCTGCGGTTCTACCGAAAGATAAGCTTTTATAGCCCTTCGGTATTTTCGAAGGGCTTATTTTTGTCAATTTTCGAGTCATAATAATATAATAAAATATAAATCCCGTATTATCATTTAGGGATTTTGGAGGTACTTATGGCAAGACATCTTTTTACATCTGAATCTGTAACAAAAGGACATCCGGATAAAATCTGCGATCAAATTTCTGACGCTGTTCTTGATTCTATTATAGCTCAGGATCCAAATGCAAGAGTTGCCTGCGAGGTTACATGCACAACAGGTCAAGTTATGATTATGGGTGAAATATCAACCTCTTGTTATGTTGACATACCAAAGGTTGCAAGACGTGTTATCTGCGACATCGGCTATACAAGTTCAAAAATGGGATTTGACGGAAACAGCTGTGCCGTTTTAACCGCTATTGACGAACAGTCCCCTGACATTGCGCTGGGCGTTAATAATTCACTTGAAATAAAGAGTGGTTTTGACGATTCTTATAACCTAAACGGTGCCGGCGACCAGGGAATTATATTTGGTTTTGCCTGCGATGAAACACCCGAGTTAATGCCTCTTCCGATTTCTCTTGCTCACAAGCTTGCTCTAAGATTAACCGAAGTTCGTGAAGATGGAACACTTTCATATCTGTATCCGGACGGAAAGACTCAGGTTACAATAGAATATGAAGACAATACTCCTGTTAGAATTGATACCATACTAATATCTACTCAGCATTCGGCAGATGTTTCACTTGACCAAATCAGAGATGATATTGTTAAAACTGTTATTAACCCGGTTGTTGACGACAATTTAATTGATGACCATACCATTATATATGTAAATCCTACCGGCCGTTTTGTTACCGGTGGTCCTGCCGGAGACAGCGGTCTTACAGGCAGAAAGATTATAGTCGACACATACGGCGGTTATTCACGTCATGGTGGTGGTGCATTCTCCGGCAAAGACCCAACAAAGGTAGACCGAAGTGCTGCTTATGCCGCAAGATATGTTACTAAAAACATTGTTGCCGCAGGGCTTGCAAGCAAATGTGAAATTCAAATTTCTTATGCAATTGGCATAGCTCATCCTATATCAATTATGGTTGACACCTTCGGTACGGGTATAATTTCCGATGAGACAATTTCAGAGATTGTCAGCAAGGTTTTCGACTTAAGACCTGCTGCTATAATTGACAGTTTGCAGCTTCGTAATCCTATCTATGAAAAACTTGCAGCTTACGGACATATGGGTAGAGTTGACCTTAATGTTCCGTGGGAAAGAACTGACAAGGTTGAAGAAATAAGAAAAGCTGCAGGCATAAACTAACTTTTAGGAGACTTGATAAATGAATTTTTCTGTTGTGCCTCAAGGGGTATGTCCATCAAAAATCAATTTTGACATTGTTGATGGGCGTGTACATAATGTGAAATTTTTCGGAGGTTGTCCCGGTAACCTTACTGCTCTCTCAAAAATAATTGAGGGAATGACAGTGGACGAAGTTCAAAACAACTTTGACGGAATAACTTGCGGTCGAAAAGGCACATCATGCACAGACCAATTTGCGAAGGCCGTAGCTAATGCAGTTAAATCTATAAAGTAAACTTGTAACTTTATTTTTAAAAATTAAATTATATATAAATTAGATTTGCGAATGGTATTCACAAATTTATTGTTTTTAGTGTTTTTTTTTGGTATACTGTTTTTT
>CAYMZO010000065.1:0-7398 GCA_964394885.1 uncultured Eubacteriales bacterium
AGTATATACAGCATATTTATCTCTGATTTTTAGATAAAAAATAAACCCCTCCTTAAATAAACAGGAGGGGTTTACAGTTGTTATTTACGTTTATTAAACGATTTTAAATTAAGCTTCTACTTTAGTTTCAACAGGTTCTGCAACCTGTGCTCCACCAAGAGTAACAAGATTTAGGCACTTTGTTGGACAGCCTTCAACACATTTACCACAACCGGTACATTTTGAAGTGTCAACGTGTGCAACGTTGTTTTCAACTGAAATAGCGTCAAACTCACAAGCTTTTACGCATTTCATACAGCCGATACAACCAACCTTGCATTCTTTACGAGTAAGAGCACCTTTGTTCTTGTTTTTACAGAACACAACTGCCTTTGACTCGTGAAGTGGAACAAGCTCAATAAGACTCTTAGGACAAGTCTTAATACAAATCTTACAGGCTTTACAAGCAAGAGGATTGATTCTTGCAACGCCATCACAAAGCTGAATAGCATCATAAGGGCAAGCTTCAACACAATCTCCAAAGCCAAGGCATCCATAGTTACAATCCTTTGGACCGCCAAATAGCTGTGAAGCCATCTTGCAGGTTTTTGCACCGCTGTAATTGAGCATTGTATCACAATTCTCTGTTGTGCCTTGACACATAACAACAGCGGACATAGGAACTACTGCTCCTGCAGCAACACCCATAATTGATGCAACCTGTGCAGCAACATCTGCACCACCTGGGGCACAAAGAGCTGTTTCGGTAGTTTTACCTTTTGAAAGTGCGTCTGCATATCCTGAACATCCGGAAAATCCGCATGCTCCACAGTTTGCACCCGGAAGAACTTCGGTAATTGCTTCTGCTTTTTCATCAACAGGTACAGCCAATACAATTGAAGCAATTGCAAGACCTAAACCGAGCAAAAGACCGGTGGCAGAAACAATTATTGCAGCAATAAGAATAGGATTCATAATTTCGTTTCCACCTTTCTTAACCGAATATACCGTCTACAACACCTGTAAATCCAAGGAATGAAACAGATACAAGTGAAGCGGCGATAAGGGTTATTGGAAGACCTCTGAGAAATTTAGGGATATCATTAGCTTCCAATCTTTCACGAACACCGGCAAACATAACCATAGCAAGCATAAAGCCAAGTCCTGCGCCGAGTGAGTTAACCATTGATGCACCAAATGTATATGCCTTGTCAATGTTAAGAACAACAACACCAAGAACAGCACAGTTGGTTGTTATCAAAGGAAGATAGATGCCAAGAGAGTTGTAAAGTGGAGGCATAAACTTCTTAAGAATGATTTCAACAAGCTGAACAAGAGCGGCAATAACAAGGATGAATACAATTGTCTGTAAGTATGTTAAATCATATTTAACAAGTAGATATTGGTTTATAGGCCATGTAACTGCTGTTGAAAGAAGCATAACGAAAATAACAGCAGCACTCATTCCGGTAGCGGTTTGTAACTTCTTAGAAACACCAAGGAAAGGACATATACCAAGGAACTTAGAAAGAACGAAGTTCTCGGTAAGGATGGCAGTAAGAAGAATAGTTAAAAACATTTTCATTTAGCACATGTCTCCTTTCCTTCAGCCTTAACAGCACAAGCCTTAGCCATTGGACAGCTTTCGCAGCCATTAAGCTCAGCCTTTGGCTTACCTTTATTTTCAGCAAGCTTATTTGCAAGAGCAATAAGGATACCGAATACAAAGAATCCGCCGGGAGCAAGTATGAAGATAAGGATTGGTTCAAGACCGATAGAAGCAAGACCTTCTGTAAAGTCAAGAGCAACACCTTTGCCTAAAACTTTAAGTGTAAGAGCACCAGCACCAAAGAACTCACGAATTGTAGCCATAAGTGTAAGTGCTATTGTAAATCCGATTCCCATTCCGAGTCCATCAACAGCTGATGGAAGTACGCTGTTTTTACTTGCAAATGCCTCAGCTCTGCCAAGGATAATACAGTTAACAACGATAAGTGGAAGGAAGATACCAAGCGATTCGTCAAGTGACGGAGCAAATGCTTTTACAAACATCTGAACCACTGTAACGAATGCGGCAATAATAACAACGAAGCAAGGAATTCTTACTTTTGAAGGAATAACCTTACGAAGAGCAGAGATAGCTACGTTTGAACAAATAAGAACTATTGTTGCAGCTATACCCATTCCCAAAGCATTTTCAATAGATGTTGAAACAGCAAGGGTTGGGCAGGTGCCGAGAACAAGACGAAGAGTTGGGTTTTCGGCAATAAAACCTTTGGTAAGTTCTTTTCCAAGAGATCTTTTTTCTGCCATTATTTTCCGCCTCCAATCTCAGCAAAGTGTTCCAAAGCAGTATTTACAGCACTTGTAACAGCTTTAGAAGTAATAGTTGCACTTGTAAGTGCTTGAATATCGGTATCAGTTGCACCGCTCTTTGAAACTCCGATAACACCGGATTTTCCGATGAATTGTTTTTTGAACCAGTCTTTCTTTGCGTTCATACCAAGACCGGGAGTTTCGTTAAGAGTAAGAAGCTCGATGCCGGTAACTTTACCGTTTTTATCAATTCCGGTCATAACGGTAACAGTACCGCCGTAACCTTTGCTTGTGTCCTTACAATCGGTTGTAAAAACATAGCCAACTGTCTTTCCGCTTGCATCTATTCCTTCATAGTAAGAATATTTAGAAGTTTTTACCTCTTTGAAGTCTGAAGCAATTGGAAGAACAACTTTTCTTGATTGTGCAGCACTCTCAACGGCAAGAGCTGCAATCTTTGGAGCGGTAAAACCGTTGACCAAAGCAAGAAGAACGGTTGCTACAAGGCTGATTATAAAAAGTGAAATAGTAGGGACAAGTATATCTTTAGCACTCATCTTTTTCATGCCTTAGCCACCTCCTCTTTCTTATCTGCCTTTTTCTCCTTCTTTTCCTTTTCTTCTTTTACAGTACCGAAAGGCTTAGGAGTTGTAAGGTTTTCAATATGAGGAACAAATATGTTCATAAGGATGATTGAGAATGAAACACCCTCAGGCAAGCTTCCGAACAGTCTGATAACAGCGGTTATAAGTCCACAACCGATGGCATAGATTATCTTGCCCTTAAAGGTAATAGGTGAAGTTGTATAGTCGGTAGCCATAAAGATTGCACCGAGTAAAAGTCCACCACCAAGAATTTCATAAGCAACCATTGTAAAGTCGCCCTTGAATGCGATAAGCATAATCAAAGCAACAGTACCAACATAAACACAAGGAATAACAGGAGAAATTACCTTGCGGATTACAAGATAAATTCCGCCTATGATAAGAGCTGCTGCACAAACCTCACCGAGACAACCACTGCGTAAACCGAGAAGCATCTCTTTAAGAGTTGGGAGAGCTGCATAATCTCCGCTGGCAATCAAAGCCATTGGTGAAGCAGATGTAATTGTAACGTTATCAACGATAGGACTTACAAAAGCACCACCTGACATTTTGCCTGGGAAGGAAGACATAAGAATAATTCTTGCTGCAAGAGCAGGGTTAACAAAGTTTTGGCCAATACCGCCAAACATTTGCTTAACAACAACAATGGCAACAATGCTTCCGAAAACAACAATCCAAATTGGAATAGTAGAAGGGAGGTTATAGGCAAGTAAAATACCTGTAACAACAGCACTTAGGTCTCCGATAGTGTTTTCTCTTTTCATAACCTTGCGTGAAACGTATTCAGCAAGAACGCACGATGCAACTGAAACGGCAGTTATCAAAAGTGTACGCCATCCGAATATGAAAACAGATGCAACAAGAGCGGGGATAAGTGCAATAATAACGTCAAGCATCATACCGGAAGCCGTTTCTAATGAGCGGACATGAGGTGATGCACTAACGGTTAGTTTTTTTCTATCACTCATTTTCGTTCACCTGCTTCCCTGATAACTGATTTTGCAAGACGCATACTTTGAACAAGTGGCTTGCCTGCAGGACATGCGTATGAACAGCTTCCGCATTCCATACATACCATAGCTCCTGCTTTCATAAGCTTTTCAACATCTTTAAGCTTTGCATATTTTTCAATGTTTGTAGGAATGAGACTCATTGGGCAAACACTTGCACAGCGACCACAACGAATACAAGCCCTTTCAGGTTTAATCTTAATGGAGTCCTCGGCAAATGCAAGAACAGCATTGTTGTTTTTAAGCAGAGGAACGTTAATGTCGGCAAGTGCCATACCCATCATAGGTCCACCGCTGATTACCTTATAAGGGTCAGATTTGAATCCGCCACAAAACTCAATAATTTTGTTTATCTCTGTTCCGATAGGAACACGAATATTTTTAGGCTCGGTAATTGCAGAACCGTCAACAGTTAAAGAACGGCTGACAAGTGGCTTGCCTGATTTTAGGTATCTGCCAATAAATGAAACCGAAGCAACATTCATTACAACAACACCGACATCTGAAGGAAGTTTTCCAGGAGGCACACGTCTACCTGTAACCGACTGGATTAAAACTTTTTCAGCACCTTGTGGGTATCTGGATTTAAGTACCATAAGCTCAACGCTATTGTCAAAATCCGCACTGTCGTTAGCTATTTTTTGAAGAGCTATAAAAGCATCACTCTTATTGTCTTCAATTGCTATGTACACTTTCTTAAATCCAAGAATCTCCTTAATAGCATAAACGCCTGAAAGAACGTCCCAAGAATTATCAATGCACTCTCGATGGTCAACCGTAATGAAAGGCTCACATTCTGCTGCATTGATAATAAGAGTGTCAACTCCGCTATCAGGCTTAAAGCCGAGCTTAACGTGTGTTGGGAATCCAGCACCGCCAAGACCAACAAGTCCTGAATTTCTGATAGCCTTTACAAAGTCTTCTCTGTTTTCAATTTTTGGTGCTTCAAGACCTTCAACCAAACGCATTTCACCGTCTGATTCAATGGTAACTGAAGGAACCATTGAGCCGTTTGCAACTTTAGCTGTTCCGATGGCTGTTACCTTACCTGAAACGGTTGCGTGAATTGGAGCACTGACAAACTTATCAGAATCACCAATAAGCTGACCAACGCTAACAATATCGCCAACCTTAACAACAGGAGTACAAGGGGCACCAATGTGCTGTTGCATAGGCAGAACAACCTGTTCGGGTGCCGGCATACGGACGATTTCGTGTGCGGAAGTATTCTTGTGATGAGATACCGCAACACCGCCGTGTCCCTTAGCAACGGGCTTGAGCACGCCTTCTAATTTTTCGCCTACCATTCATTCAACTCCTTATGGACTTATTCTGTTTAAGACAGAAGCCAGTATTTCTAATATATTAATCGCAGTAAAGATTAAATAGCCGGGACGTTTAAAGCTTTTGACCTTTACAGCATATTAACCAAAGTAAATCAATTATACTTATTTTAAAAATCAGTAAATAATGTGTGTTATATCTATTTCATAAAATATTTATTTTGTTTTTCAAGGACGGGTAAAAGAACTTTTAGTATGGAACCTGTTATGCAACCGGAAACAAGTGCAAAAAGAAGCAAAAAAGGTGCATAGCTTGTAAACATAGCAGTCCCAGAAATAACTGTTGCTACAATAAGCTGTCCAAGATTGTGAGCGACGGCTGACGCAACTGCAATACCCAAAATTCCAAAAGGCTTGCTTTTTATGTTGAGCAACAGGCTCATAACAATAGTACTTAAAATGCCTCCGACAAAGCTCATAAAAAAAGCGGTAACTCCACGGGTAGCACCAACAAAAAGAGATTTAATAATAGTTATGTATATTGCGTTGGAAAAACCCATTGTAGAAGCGGTAAACATTGTTACAATATTGGAAAGTCCGAGTTTTGCTCCGGGAGGAAGACCGGGAATAGGTGGAATCAGATTTTCTAAAAAGGATAATACGAGTGCTTGTGCACCTAAAAGTCCAAGAAGGGCGACCTTCCTTGTGCTTTTACTTATATTTAAATTTGGTTTTTTATTATCCATAAATATAACCTGTCCTAATAACTTATAATATCCGGCTCGGCTTTATCTGAAGTTCCTTCAATTACGATAATGGTTTTTGCAGGAAGACAAGCAGCGGTATCTCCGGGCTTAGAAAGCCAACCGCTGTTTACACACAGCTTGTCATGGCACTGTGCAGTAGTATAACGTATTCTGTTTTTTTCTACCAAGATAACATTGGAAGGGTTGGTATCCAAATCAATAGTGTAGCTGTCCTGCACACTATCTAATTGTATGCGTTGCATTTCTTCTCCATTCTTATAAATAACAGCAACAGGAGTTGAACTCTTATTTGTAAAGTATGGTATAAAAGAAATAATGCAAACAATTGCAATACATATTATAAGTATAAAGTCGGCACGCTTATAAAAAGGCTTGTTTGCCTGCATAATTTTTTATCCTTTCACAAGCTTAAAGTTGTCGTTGGTAATGGTTAGAGCATCACGAATTCCATCGGTTGCATAGACATTAAAATCTTTATCAATAAAAACCGCTTGAGCATCATATTTTTTTAATAGCTCCAAACTGTTTTCGTAACCGAGAATAAAGCAGGAGGTAGATAGTGCATCACTTAGCACTCCCGAATTGCAAACAACAGTTACGCTAACAAGACCGCTGTCTGAAGGGTATCCTGTTCGAGTGTCAAGGATATGGTGATAAGACTTTCCGTCTTGCTCAAGAACACGCTCATAATCACCTGAGGTTGAAACATAACACTCGTCAACTTTAAGAATAGCAACATATTCTGATGCTTCACCTCGTGGATGGCGAATTCCAACCGACCATTTGTCTGCATTAGGATTTTTACCGTGAAGAAGTATGCTTCCGCCAACTGATATGACAGCACCACCGTAGTCTGCTTCGTCAAGAATTTGATTTATACGGTCGCAGGCAGCACCTTTACCGATAGCACCGAGGTCGAGCTTCTGACCTTGAGCAATCATAACCTGTTTATCTTTAAGAGAGACAGAGTTAAAGTCGATTGTACTAAGTGCAGAGTCGATTTCCTCTTTTGAAGGCACACGAGCATCTTCACTTCCGATATTCCAAAGCCCTGTAAGATTACCTATCGTGATGTCAAAAACTCCACCACAATTTTCCGAGACATCAAGGGCTGTTTTAATCCAACCGTAAGTCAAATCGTCAACACTGCAATAACTGCCGGCACTTTTGTTAACATTGTAAATATCGGAGCCTTCAACTCTCCAAGAGAGATATGAGTTCTCCATGTTTTGAATTTCCTTGTTGATTTTTTGGGACATTTTTTCCGAGTTATTATCATAAAGAGCCTGTGAGATAACAGTGCCCATAGCAATTCCGGTTGTTTTATACGGAGTAACCGTGCGGTTGCACCCGAAAGAAGTTAAAAGGATTAAAGAAATACATAATGCCAATGAGATGACCTTATAAAAAAATTTATTATTCAAATGCAATTATGTCA
>CAYMZO010000066.1:0-7276 GCA_964394885.1 uncultured Eubacteriales bacterium
ATATTAAAATAATAAGCACTTATAAATGTAATATATCACTAATTAAAATTTGTGGAAATAATTGACATTACTATATTTTGATTATATAATTATCTATGTAATAAAAATAGAGGAGGAAATGCTATGTCAGAATATTCACAAAGTGCGCTGGCAATACTGAGAAATCCACAAGAAACATTGCAATGGTACATAATTCCTATCTTTTTGGTTTTGATTTATGCGATTTCAGATCAGGCAAAAAGAAAGAATTTCAATGTATTGCTTGGCGCAGCAGCACTATGGGGAATGGATTTGTTCAATGAAATCTGGAACTCAATAGTTTTTCACGCAACAGGTTTTGCTCCGGTATGGGGTACTCCGATGGGACTTGGAGACACATCATTATTAATCCTTATCGGATATAACATCGAAATCTCAATAATGTTCGCATTTATGGGAATGGCAGCTTGCTTAACGTTGCCGGACGATAAGAAAAAGAAAATTTTAGGAGTTAATAACCGCGTATTTTTTGCATTGGTATTTACATTCCTTGCAGTTTGCGTCGAATGCTTCTTAAACTATGCAGGAGTTCTTACTTGGGAATATGGATGGTGGAGCAGAAGCTGTCCTTGGCTTATTTTCCTTATTGGTTATTTGCCTTTCTTCTCAATGGCATTCTTCGTACACGACCTTTCAACAAGGAAAAAACAGCTTATAGCAGTTGGCTCGATACTCGGTTTGGATACTATACTACTGATTATATTTGGCTGCATTGGTTGGATGTAATTAAAATCGTACACAATACAATAGATTTTTTCACAATAAATTATAACTCCCGTATAATAGCGGGAGTTATTTTTTATAAATTTCATTTTCTTTTCTTAAAATGTGTAATTGTTTTCACCATTATTGAACTGTTTCATAAAATAATAATGAAGTTGATGAAAATTTCAATCTAATAATGGGAGGAAACGCTATGGCGGAAAATAGAGGTTACAATTGTAACCAGCCAATCAAAGAAGCCGTATGTATCGATACCAAGAGGATATATGATTCTTGTGCAGACAAAGACTGTATATCGGACATACGAGTTTGTTTTACCAATTCAGCACAAGAAGTTGTAAATGCAGCAAGCTCGATAAGGTGTAAGAGTTGCGAGGTTATTCATTGCTTTATTGATGTTGATGAAGTTCCGTTTAATCGGGGATTTTATTCAGTAGATATAGTATTCTTCTTCAAAATCGTGCTCGACACATATACCTGTGCTATCACACCACCGGTTCCGGTTGAAGGATTAATAGTATTTTCTAAGAAATGTGTACTTTATGGTTGTGATGGAAAGGTAAAGACATTCTCATCTGAATTTACTCCGGATTTAATTGATGATGAATTAGTACCTACGGCAAAAAATCCAATTGCAAAAGTTCAATGTGTAGATCCAATATGCCTTGATGTTAAAATATGTCGTCCATGCGACTGCTGTGATACATATCACAACTTTTCTCATCTTTCAACCATACCAGATTGCGTATGCCGTGAGTTTAGTGGATCATTTACACAGACTAAGGCAGATAGGGCAGTAAAAGTAACATTAGGATTGTTCTCAATAGTACAGCTTGAAAGAGATGTACAGTTAATGATTCCTTCTTATGATTACTGCATACCTTCAAAAGAGTGCACTTGCGATCAAGACGATCCGTGCGACTCGTTTAAAAAGATTAAATTCCCACTTAATGAATTCTTTCCCTGTGGTTGCGATGACAATATAGACGATGACGAAGGTCCTGACTTTATAGGTTGTTGCGGCTGTGGAGGATAATTCAAAATCTCATACAGACTATGTAGGGAAATTAATAGCTTTTATAAAAGAAAAGCCATCTTGCTTAATTGCAGGATGGCTTTAATTTTATATTAACTTATATTGTGAAATTAATACATTCCGCCGCCTTGTGCTGCAGCCATTGCAGCAGCTGCTGCTGCATCACCCGCTGGGTCTGGCTTATCTGTAACAAGAGACTCAGTTGTAAGAACCATTGAAGCAACTGATGAAGCATTCTGAAGAGCAGAACGTGTTACCTTGGTTGGGTCAATAACGCCAGCCTTATACATATCTGTATACTCTTCGGTTGCAAAGTTAAATCCATAGCAGTTCTTTTCAGAGCTAAGAATTTTGTCTACTATAACAGAGCCTTCAAGACCGGCATTAGTAGCAATTTGACGAACCGGCTCTTCAAGAGCTTTTATAACAATAGAAATACCTGTTTTAAGGTCAGAATCTTCTGTTGAGTCAAGAAGAGCTTTAACTGATGGAAGTGCATTTAGAAGTGCAACACCACCACCTGCAACAGTTCCTTCTTCTACGGCAGCCTTAGTTGCAGCAAGGGCATCTTCTATACGAAGCTTTTTCTCTTTCATTTCAGTTTCAGTAGCAGCACCTACACGGATAACAGCTACACCGCCTGAAAGCTTTGCAAGACGCTCCTGAAGCTTTTCACGGTCAAAGTCAGAAGTACAGTTTTCAATCTGTGATTTGATTTGAGTGATACGAGCAGAAATTGCAGAAGAATCTCCAACTCCATTAACAATAATTGTGTTCTCTTTAGAAATTTTAACCTGATGAGCACGACCAAGCTGAGGAATATCAGTATCCTTAAGTTCAAGTCCTAAGTCTGATGTAACAACTTCACCGCCTGTAAGAATTGCAATATCCTGAAGCATTTCTTTTCTTCTGTCGCCAAATCCGGGAGCTTTAACTGCAACACAGGTAAATGTTCCACGAAGTTTGTTTACAAGAAGTGTGGCAAGAGCTTCACCTTCAACATCTTCTGCGATGATTACAAGCTTTTGTCCGGCCTGAAGAACTTTTTCAAGAACAGGAAGGATTTCCTGTATGTTTGAGATTTTCTTATCTGTTATAAGAATATAAGCATCGTCGATTATAGCTTCCATTTTGTCTGAATCAGTTGCCATATAAGGGGAGATATAACCACGGTCAAACTGCATACCTTCAACAACATCGCAATCTGTTTCAGCTGTTTTAGACTCCTCAACAGTTATAACACCGTCAGCAGTTACTTTTTCCATTGCTTCAGCAATAAGCTTTCCAACATATTCGTCAGCAGCAGAAATTGTTGCAACTCTTGCAATATCTTCAGAACTTGTAACAGGCTTAGAATTGCTCTTTATTGTATTTACTGCAGTTTCAACAGCAAGTTGTATACCTTTTCTAACTACCATTGGGTTAGCACCGGCAGCAACGTTTTTCATTCCTTCACGAACAAGAGCTTGAGCAAGAAGGGTAGCGGTAGTTGTACCGTCTCCTGCGATGTCATTTGTCTTTGTTGCAACTTCTTTAACAAGTTGTGCACCCATATTCTCAAAAGCATCTTCAAGCTCAATTTCTTTTGCTATTGTTACACCATCGTTAGTGATGAGTGGTGCACCATATTTTTTGTCAAGAACTACATTGCGTCCTTTAGGTCCAAGTGTGATTTTAACTGTGTTGCTAAGCTTATCAATACCATTTTGTAAAGCTTTACGAGCTTCTTCACCGTAGATAATTTGCTTTGCCATAATGACTCCTCCAATTTTATAATAGACATTAATTTAAATTTGAATTGATTATTCAACAATGGCAAGAATATCGCTTTGCTTGACAATTGTATATTCTTCGTTGTCAATTTTAACATCAGTACCTGAGTACTTACCGATAATTATCTTGTCTCCAACATTAACGTACATTTTTACTTCTTTACCGTCAACCAGTCCGCCTGGTCCAACAGCTACAATTTCTGCAATCTCCGGCTTTTCTTGTGCAGATGATGCAAGTATAATTCCGCTCTTAGTGGTTTCTTCGGCTTCAACGGATTTTACGACAACACGGTCTGCAAGTGGTTTAATTGTCATCTAAAATTCCTCCCAAATTTATATTATATATTAAAAACAACGATTAGCACTCTATTACCTTGAGTGCTAAGTGATATTGTAGACACTTATACACTAAAAATCAAGTATTTTTTTATAAAATTTACAATTATGTAATATTTGTTGCAAACAAAATTTGCTTAACGTATAATATGTGTATTATTTTAAATGAACCGAGGTTAATTATGAAGGAAAAAAGCATAATGTTTTTAGAAAAAACCCGTAGTTTTTTTATGTCTGAAATGTTTATGGCTGTTATTCTTGCAGCTGCGATGGCTATTATTATTGCAGGTCAAGAGGTTTATGGTACGATAGTTTTTGCAATATTAATTGCAATTTTATTAATAATATGTGATGACGTAATAGCTACAACTTTGCCGTTTATGCTGGTGTGTTGTTTCGCAGCAAAGTGTAAAAATGCCACTGATATATTTTTAAGTTGCTGGTGGTTTGCTTTTGTAATTATTTTTGCATTTATTTTTCATTTTGTCGCTTATAGAAAAAACAAATATTTTAAAATAGGAAAAAGCTTTTTGGCAATACTTTTCGTGTCAATTGCAGTAACGCTTGGCGGAGTAGGTAAAATAACAGCAGAAGAATATTTTGCAGGTGTATCTATATTTTACATTATAGGTCTTGGATTTGGTATGCTGTTTGCATATTGGATTATGAGCTCTTCGTTTAAACCAAGCGATTCATATAATTTTAGTGAGCGATTTGCCAAAATTATGGTTCTAACGGCAATGTTCGGATGCTTTATGATACTTCATCATTACATAATAAATATGGATAGCTTTTTAAAAAGCCCGAGAATACTTCAATTTCAGTGGCGTAATAATTTGTCAACAATGTTAATGCTTACAATGCCATTTACATTTTATATGTCTACTAAAAAATATCCATATATGTTTGCCGGAATGCTGTGTTATGGCTGTATGCTTCTTGCAGGTTCAAGAGGTGGAATGCTCTTTGGAGGTATTGAGTTTGCAATTTGTGTAATTGCATTCATAATTATTGATAAAAAACACAGAAAGATAAGTTTAGGAATTTACGGAACACTTGCTATTGTAGTTGCAATATTTATATCTGAAGTTGAAGGCTTATTAGACAAAACGCTTGAAAGATTTGTTTCGTTTAAAGAGAATAAAATAAGATTGGGCTTATACGAAAGAGCAATTGAGGATTTTAAATCGAATCCGATTTCCGGCAGGGGACTTGGATATTTTGGAAATCGTGATATTCATAAGTCTGCAAAGTTTGCACTTTGTTGGTACCATTCTACTCCATTTCAGATTATAGGAAGCTTTGGCGTAGTCGGAATTATTGCATATTTTTATCAGTATTTTGTAAGGATTAAACTATTTGTAACAAATAGAAAAAATCTATTTAATATTACAATATTTATAGCATACGTTGGAATTGAAATGATGTCCCTTGTTAATCCGGGAGTGTTTTCACCTATATATTTGTTCGTAGTAACAATGTTTTTCGTTGCTATTGAAAATTGTAGCACAACAGAGGATATGAATGAGTATAAGCTAATTAGAACAGGGGAGAGCATTGAATTAAAAGATAGTGTAAATGATTAACAAATTGAATCTATATTGCAATTAAGGTATATGTATATAAACTATGTTTAACACAAAACCCCCTGTACATTTAATACAGAGGGTTTTATTATATAATGATTTCAGTTTACTATTTTATAATACTCACGTGCAGTAAGTGCATAGACTATGGCGTAGATTATTGAGAATACAACAACGGTGCCAATAGTACAGATAACAAACAAACCGACATTGCTTAGGTTGAATAAAAGTAATATTTTATTAATCATATTGAATGCACCCATAACATGGATACAAGCGACGATTATAGGAATGAAGAATATCATTAAGACTTGCGAGCTTATTGATTTCTTTACTTCTTCACGGCTCATTCCAACCTTTTGCATAATTTCAAATCGTTGTTTATCGTCATATCCTTCGGAAATCTGTTTGTAGTATATAATAAGAACTGTTGCCATCATAAATAATATTCCAAG
Source organism: uncultured Eubacteriales bacterium (assembly GCA_964394885.1). Lineage (GTDB taxonomy): Bacteria > Bacillota > Clostridia > Oscillospirales > Acutalibacteraceae > RZYX01. The sequence continues at coordinate 5,948 of CAYMZO010000066.1, forward strand.
GAAAAGTCCCAAGAATAATATTCCACCATACATTGTGTAGAAATTTTCTCTACTTTCTTGTTTGCAATCTGAGTTATAAATGTTTTTGGCAATTTCGTCATTTTCCATTATCTTGTTATAGCAGGCAGCTTTTTGCTCATCTGTACCTGTTAGGTCAAATTGAATTCTGTATATGATTGGGCTTGCGTTATCCTTAAACGCTTTGCTTTGTTCTTGATAAAGATAATTGAAAACATTTTCATCTGAAACAACAATATAATGAACGTTTGCAATGTAGCCGGAAAAATCACCTATTTCAGGGAACTCGGAAAGCTCGTTTTTAACAGTATATGTTTTGTTAAATATATTCATTTCATTGCCAAGCTTTTCTTTGTTACTGTATACCAATATCTCATCGGAGTTAAGGTTAACTTTTTTGCCTGTAATGTTTTCATATTCTTTTGCAGTAAATATATTTAAGACATGAAGATTTGAAGATGAAGGGTAGTTGTTTTTATCTGTTACAAACTCTTTTCCTGGTTTTAGAGCTGTAAATGAAAGATATTCAAACTCGCCAAGTCCTTTTTCAGTTAATCCCTGGCTTTTAATTGTGTTTTTTACGGCAGAAACGGTTTCTTCTCTGTCATCGTTATTATCCACAACTTTTTCTTCTAAACTTATGTCCGTAGGAAAACGAAGATTAAGTGCATCTTCAACTCCAATATACATACATACAGTTGTTGAAATCATTACAAGAACCATAGTTGACAATATGCATATATTTGCAAGACCGACAGCATTTTGCTTCATACGATAAATCATACCCGAAACAGAGGTGAAATGCTTTGTTTGATAGTAGAATTTTTTATTTTTCTTCAAGGCTTTTAAAATTGCGATACTACCCGATGTAAACAAGCAATAGGTACCTATAATTACAAGTATTACAGCTACAAAAAAGAAAGCAAGTGCATCAATAGGGGACTCTATTGTTATTGCTATGACATATCCGGCAATTAAACAAAGCAGACCGCCAATTGTTAAAACCCATTTGGTTTTTGGCTCGGCTTCTCCGACATTGCTTCCGTGCAAAAGTTCAATAGGTTTTGAAAGGTGTATTTTTGCGAGATTTGAAATAAGTATTAGTAAAAATATACCAACAAATAAGCATACAGTATTGATTATTGCCTGAGTTGGGACTTCAAATCCGATTGGAACAGGGAAATTAATGATTTTAAATAGAAGCAGAAGAAGCAATTTGTTTAAAAGTATTCCAAATCCTATTCCTGCTAAAATGCTGATTAAAAGAATAAATAGTGTTTCGAAGAACATTATATAGCCTATATGTTTTTT
>CAYMZO010000067.1:0-6871 GCA_964394885.1 uncultured Eubacteriales bacterium
GCAATAAAAAAATTAGTTTGAACATAAAATAAAAAGGCATACATTCTAAAAAGAATGTATGCCTTTTTGGTGGGAGAGGGTGGATTCGAACCACCGAAGTCACTGACGACAGATTTACAGTCTGTTCCCTTTGGCCGCTCGGGAACTCTCCCATATAAAAAGCCTGCAATAAAAAAACCTTATGCAGACTTTTGGAGCTGGTGGACGGACTTGAACCCCCGACCTGCTGATTACAAATCAGCTGCTCTACCAACTGAGCTACACCAGCACTTGAGTGCTAAAACACTATATCATAAAATATTTTTATCGTCAAGACCTTTTTAAAAATTTTTGATGTTTTAGCACAAATTTTGTGTGTTGGTAAATTAAGCCTGTTTTTTATTCTTGAAAATCTTTAAAATTTCTTTGAATTTAGGTGGATTTCCATACATAAGAACACCTGCTCTATATATGACCGACGCAAGGTATCCTATCAGCACCTCTGAGCCTATCAGTATTGCAACAGAAATAACTATTTCATAAGTTGGCACAGAACTCATCGCAATTCTTGCAAACATCGCCATTGGTGAAGTAAACGGAATATAAGAACACACAACCATCAGCGTACTGTTAAGATTGCCACCGGTAATTGCCGACACAACTATTATGAACGCTGCAACAAACAAAAATGTAACAGGCATAACAAGCGTGTTTAAATCTTCCGGTCTTGAAGCAAGAGAGCCTAATGCACCATACATAAAAGCATATATGAAAAATCCCAAAATAAAGAAAAGTATTGCATACAAAACTATTTCAAGTGGCATTCCAAACACCGATTTTATAGCTTCATTATCTGCCCAAAAATCTTTGTTTAAAGAATAAAATCCAAAAGCGGAAAACAGTATGACAACGAGCTGAATAAGACCTGCAAAACCCGAGCCTAAAACTTTTCCGAACATCAGGCTTGTAGGCTTAGCCGATGTTACAAGAAGTTCCATTGCTCTGGAGCTTTTTTCTGTAACAACGCTTTGGCACACAAACTGTCCATACAATATAAGTGCTATATACAGCATCATTATAATTACATACGTATAAAGAAAACTTTGTGTTTGGTCAGTGCCGGTTATAAGCAAGTCGTGATTAACCGTTGCTCCCAGTATATTCTGTGCCTCGTCAGCAGAAATTCCACTGCTTGCCATCTTTGAAATCTGATAAGACTTTAGAAGTATTTCATCAACAATATAAGTTGTTGAGTCGGTCATTTCCTTATCTCCGGTAATGTACTTATATGATAAAGGCGAGGTCAAGTAAATCGCATTTTTATATTTACCGTCTTTAACCGATTTTTTTAACTCATTCTCTGTTTTATCAACTAACTTTACCTCATAATCCTTTCCCAAAGCATTTTGAAAAAAGGAAAACGCCACGGTTTTATCCATAGATTCGTTAACATTTATTGCTATTTTAGTTCTTTCTCCGCTGCCACTCGGCTCATCGGGTTTATCACTTCCAAAAGCAGCTTTTGCCCTTGGAAACGACAATACAATTGCAAGGACAAGGACTATTACAACTGTTATTCCAACAAACATTTTATTTTTCAGATAATTGTTAAGCTCAAATTTAAAAATATTATAAAACTGTTTCATATTCCGCCCTCCGTATAGTTGACAAATATATCATTTAAGGAAGGTTCATACACTTTAAACTCGTCAATATCTATTGAGCACTCTGCAAGTGCCTTTAAAACGTTTGCCTTATTTTCCGAAGATTTCAGTTCAACGAGCAATTCATCCTCGTGTTTTTCTATCTTGTTTATATACTCTGGCATGTTGGCGTTAAGATGCTTTTCAACACCATCAACATTGATAGATGAAATCAATATTTTATTTCTGTCATATCCTCTTTTTATCTCTTTAATGCTACCTGAAATTGCTACTTTACCTTGATTGAGTATTACTATTTCATCGCAAAACTCTTCAATGTAATTCATCTGGTGGCTTGAAAAAAGAACAATCTTTCCATTTTCAATAAATTCCTTGACAATATCCTTAAGCAAGATTGCGTTTACAGGGTCAAGTCCCGAAAAAGGTTCGTCAAGAATTACTATGTCGGGATTACATATAAGTGTTGCAATAAGCTGAATCTTTTGCTGATTTCCCTTTGAAAGTGTATTTAGCTTTGCATTCATATACTCTGTCATTTCAAGTCTTTCAAACAAGGCTTTTGCATTTGATTTTGCCTCGATTGACGAAATCCCCTTTAAAGAAGCGAAATAAACAAGCTGATCCAATATTTTTTTCTTTGGATACAAGCCTCTTTCTTCTGGCATATATCCTATGTTTACCTTGCTTATGTCAAGAGGTTCTCCGTTTAGCAAAACTCTACCGGAGTTTGCGTTGAATACCTGCATTATTATTCTTATTGTTGTTGTTTTTCCCGCTCCGTTTCTGCCCAACAATCCAAGTGCACTTCCGCTATGAACCTCGAAGGAAACGCCATTTAAGACTTCTTTTTCTCCAAAGCTCTTTGTTATATTTTCAACCGCAAACTTCATATTTCCCCCTAATTGTTACGCCTCTTTTGGAGCCTTCATTGTTAAAGATATACGCTTTCGTGCAACGTCGACTTCCATTACCCAAACGGTTACAATATCTCCAACCTTAAGCACCTCTGACGGATGCTTTATAAATTTGTTTGTAATCTGAGAGATATGGACAAGCCCATCCTGATGGACACCAATGTCAATAAAAGCTCCGAAATCTATTACATTTCTGACTGTTCCTGTAAGCTCCATTCCCGATTTCAAGTCCTTCATATCCATAACATCAGTTCTCAAAAGCGGTGGAGGAAGTTCATCTCTCGGATCACGTCCCGGTTTTAAAAGTTCCTTCTCAATATCTCTGAGCGTTGGCACTCCAACCTCTATTCTTTTGGCAACGTCCTCTTCCCCGAGTTCTTCTATTCTATTTGAAAGCTCACTGAGTTCGCCCTTTAAAACATCTTTTAAATCATATCCGCAAAGGGTTAAGAGCATTTTTGCAGCATTATAGCTTTCCGGATGCACGCCTGTGTTATCAAGAACATTTTTGCTCTCTGCAACTCTTAAAAATCCTGCACACTGTTCAAACGCTTTTGCTCCAAGCTTTGGCACCTTTTTCAACTGTGTTCTGCTTGAAAACGCACCGTTTTCTTCCCTGTATGCCACAATATTTTTTGCAACCGTTGCATTAATTCCCGATATATGTGAAAGAAGCGACGGAGATGCTGTATTTAAATCTGCTCCGACACTGTTAACGCAGTCCTCTACAACTCCGTCAAGTGCAGCTTCAAGCTCTTTTTTAGGCATATCGTGCTGATACTGGCCAACGCCGATTGCCTTTGGGTCTATCTTTACAAGCTCAGACAAAGGGTCTTGCATTCTCCTTGCAATAGATACAGCACTTCTAAGTGAAACGTCATACTGTGGAAACTCCTGTGCAGCAAGCTTTGATGCCGAATAAACCGATGCACCTGCTTCACTTACAACCATATAAGAGACCTCTTGCGGTATTTTCTTTAAAAGCTCACTTGCAAAAATTTCTGTTTCCTTTGATGCTGTTCCATTGCCTATTGAAATAGCCTGAACTGAATACTTTTCAATAAACTTTGCAATAAGCTGTTGTGCCTGTACTCTTTGTGCATCACTATGTGTTACGTAAATAACTCCTGTGTCGAGTACCTTTCCCGTTTCATCAACAACAGCAACCTTGCAGCCTGTTCTATATCCAGGGTCAAGTCCGATTGTTACCTTGTTCTTTACAGGAGGACAAAGCAACAGCGGACGCAAATTTTCTGCAAAAACTTTTATTGCAGCTGTTGCTGCCTTTTCGGTAAGCATTGCTCTTATTTCACGTTCAACCGATGGAAAAATAAGTCTGTCATAAGCGTCCTCGCCTGCAAGCTTGACCGTTTCAGTACAAGGCGAATTCTCATTTGTTATAATAATAGATTCGATTATTGAGATTGCTTTATTCCTGTCAAAATTAATGCCGACCTTTAAAAAGCCCTCTTTTTCTCCACGGTCAATAGCAAGTATCTGATGTCCTGCAAGCTTTTCTACCTTTTGTGAAAAATCGTAATACAACGAATAAACGCTGTCCTCATCATTTTGGTTTTTTGTTTCAACGAATGCCAAAGCACAGAACAGGTTACGAAGTCTTCTGCGTATATCCGCATTGTCAGATATAAATTCGGCTATTATATCGCAAGCTCCGGCAAGTGCCTCTTCCGCTGTATTCACTTCTTTTTCTTCGTTTATATATTCCTGTGCAAGCTCTATTGGAGCCTTGCTGTTTTTTTCTTGCTTTAATATTTGGTCTGCAAGAGGTTGCAAGCCCTTTTCCTTAGCTATGGACGCTCTGGTTCTCCTCTTTGGCTTATAAGGTCTGTAAATATCCTCAAGCTCTGCAAGCGTTGACGCATTTTCGATTGACACTTTAAGCTCGTCCGTCAATGCCCCCTGCGAGTCAATAGATGCTATTATATCTTCTCTTCTCTTGTCGAGATTACGCAGATATTCAAGCCTTTCAGAAAGCTCTCGAAGTATTTGGTCATCAAGAGTACCGTGTGCTTCCTTTCTGTATCTTGCAATAAAAGGAATTGTATTTCCCTCATCAATAAGCTTTACGGTATTCTCTACCTGCCAACTCTGAAGTCCAAATTGTTTTGTAAGGGTTGCAATTATATCCATATTTTAATTCTCCAAAAACTACATTGATTTTATTTGTCTTATATCCCTGCCAACAAATTCAAGCGGAGTGTATTCTCCGATTATTCTTGAGGATATTCTTTGAGTGTATTTTGTTTCTATATCCTCTAAACTTAAATTTGTATTTATTATTACAGGAAGTCCTGCCATCATTCTTGTGTTTATAATATTATAAATTGACGAGATGGTAAAAGATGTTGTAAATTCTGCTCCCAAATCATCCAAAATAAGCAAATCACATTCAAGCAACGACTGCTCTGTGGTATCTCCGTCGTTTGATTTTCCGAATTTTTCTCTTTCCAAACGGCTTATAAGGTTTTGTGTAGAGCCATAAACAACGCCATACCCCTTGTCAATTGCAGTTTTTGCCATTGCAAGCGAAAGATGAGTTTTTCCGAGTCCCGTTGCACCATACATCAACACACTCGGTGCCTTTGTATCAAAATCATCTGCCCAGCAACGACAATAGTTAAGCACTTCTCTCATTCTTCTTCTTGGAGAAATGCCCGTAGCAGGGTCAACCTCTTCCGGATAAAAATCAATCCTAAATCCATTAAAGCTTGAGAGTTTTATAGGTGTGCTTTTACAAAGTTCATCATAGGCATATTTTTTAAGCAATGCCTTAAAGCACTCGCATCTTTTACCGTCAACTATGCCTTTATCATCACAAATCGGACAGGTATATTTTACTTCGAGATAGTTTTCGTCTACGCCGAGGTTTTTTAGTATATCTTTTCTGTGCTGCTGCTGTTCAAGGTTTTTACGGGCAAGATTTTTTATGTATTCCTGTGCGTTTGCACCCATACTTATCGCCCTAATTGCTTCAAGTCCCGCCTTTGATATTTCTCTTTCAATATCATCAAGCTCCGGGCAAGCGGTAATCAGCTCAAATCTTCTCTGTTTAGCCTCATATTCGGCGTTCTGCCTGCGATTTGACACCTCTTTTTTTGCCTTTTCAACAATCTGTTCACTGTAACTCATCAGATGTCCCTCCTCTTATACTCGATTGGGCCTCTTGCTTTCTCTCTGAACTTTTCCAAGTCGTATGAAGCATTTTCTGTGCCGGTCTTTGCTGCACCTTGCTTTTTACCTGCAAATTTCTTTATTCTATCGCTCTTTGCCTGTGCAAGGTCAGAAGGAGTTTTTATATTTTGACTATGCCAGTTATTTAGAATTGTATCGGTATATGTAAAATTAACCTTATCTATGTTATTAAGAGTTTCTTCGTATGCCGTGTAAATCATCTCAAGTGAAAAACCAAGCTCTTTATTCCACTTTTTTATGTATTGATTTCTTTTATCGGTATATTTTGGAGGGTCTACGCTGAACATAGAGCAAAAGCTTTTCCAGCGTTTTTCGTCTTCACACAATCTCTTGAGCTGCTCGTCTGCCTTTTCAAGAGTGTTTATTTCTCTCTCTCCCCAGTCCTTACTAACCTTTGAAATATATGCCATAGACGTTTTGCCTTGTAAAACTGCGTATTCTATGATTGTCAGTATAATTTCAACAGGCAAGCCATAATGGTCGTGTATCATAAGAAGCTTTGCCTGGGTGTCGTATCCTATTGTTTTTCCCAACTTCTCCTGTGCCTCAAGATAAAGATACTTTAATTCCGGAGATTCAAGCACTCTTTTAGCAACCTGTTCGTGGGTCGGAGTTATGTCCGGCAAGGACAAAAGCTGAACACTTTTAGGTTCTTCTTTCAATATCTCTTTCTTTTTAGGCTCATTAGGCTCAATTTTCTCCTCTTTAACTTTAGGTTTTGGCTCAGCATTTACGGAAGAGTTAACAACCACATTATCTTTTAGCACAAGACCTGCCTCAATCCAATATTGCATATTATCCGTTGCATCTGCAACAGACATTCCAACTCCATCTGCAAGCTGTTCAACATCGCAACCGTCTGCATTGTGCCTTAATAGCCACAAAAACACTTTTAGCTGTTGCCCACTTGCTATTTTTATGTGTTTGTCAACAAGTTGTGCAGGTACGGCAAAGGCACTGGACCATGCACTTGGTGATATACTGTAATTCATTCTCTCTTCCCCAATATAAAGACATAAAGTTTTGCTATTGCTGTAAATTCGATTATAAAGTATAATTAATTTTGTAAAATATATTTATTCTACAACAAATAAAAGCAAA
>CAYMZO010000068.1:0-6853 GCA_964394885.1 uncultured Eubacteriales bacterium
TATTGATAATTTTCAATTAAGTAAAGATGTTGAGAAGCAAATAAAAAAGATGCAAAAGAATGAAATAAAAGGTTATTTGGTTTACAGTAAAATTGCCAACCGAACAAAAGATGAAAACAATAAGAATACACTCTTAAAGATTGCAGAAGATGAAAGGTCGCACGCTGAAATCTGGGAAAAGCTCACGGGTGTTAAGGTAAAGGTCAGTCCTATAGTCGTTTGGTTTTACAATATACTTAGCATTATTCTTGGATTTACTTTTACAATAAAATTTATGGAACGTGGTGAGGTATCTGATTCTGATGCCTATAAGAAGTTAGAAGAAGAAATTCCACAAGCAAGGCAAATAGCTATTGACGAAGAAAAACACGAAGCTGAACTTTTATCATTGTTAGATGAAGAAAGACTGCATTATGTCGGTTCTATGGTTCTTGGACTAAGCGATGCCTTGGTTGAGCTTACAGGAACACTTGCAGGTCTTACATTTGCACTTGGAAACAACAAGTTAGTTGCTCTTTCAGGACTTATTACAGGAATATCTGCAACATTTTCAATGGCATCCAGCGAATATCTTTCTGCAAAATCAGAGGGCAGAAATGATGCCTTAAAGTCATGTACATATACAGGAATTGCTTATGTATTTACCGTTGCTTTTTTAATTTTGCCATACCTTTTATTGCCGGCAGGCAGTGCTCTTCCAGCTTTAATAATAATGCTTGCAATTGCACTTTTAATTATCTTTGCATTTAACATCTATATTTCAATTGCTCAAGGCTTAAATTTCAAAAAGCGTTTTGGAGAAATGGCATTAATCAGTATGAGTGTTGCTGCCCTTTCATTCTTAATCGGTCTTGTCGTAAAACATTTTCTCGGTATAGACATTTAATTACATTAATTTTGTTGACAAAATCTTATAATCGAGTATAATGCTATTAATAGCTATGACGAAGACGGTCGAGGTTTTATTTCTAAAGAGAGTCGGTGTTTGCTGTAAGCCGATGTTTTAAAATTTCAATGACTTATCACTTCTGAGCCAAAGATTCGAAATGCAAAGAGTAGGGTCTTTCGTGTTGTTGCTACGACAGTGCAAGGGGCTTGTTGGAGCCTGAGTGGCACCTTTGGTGCAATTTGAGTGGTACCGCGGGTTTAGTTTATTAATCCCGTCTCAAAGATTTATTTCTTTGGGACGGGTTTTTTATTTTGTATTAAAGGAGAATTTTTATGTCAAAGAACAGTATGAGCTTACAGTTAACAGAAGTGGCACAGCGAATTAAGACTCTTCGTGAGATACTTGAAATTTCAGAAGAAGAGATGGCTCGTAACACCGATGTATCCATTGATGAATATCGTCAATATGAGCTTGGTGAAAAAGACTTTAGTTTTACTTTTATATATAAATGTGCAAATCATCTTGACGTTGATCCAACCGATTTAATCAGAGGTGTAAGCCCTACCCTATCTTCATATAATCTTACACGTAAAGGCGATGGACTTCCGATTACTCGTCGTAAAGGTTTTAAATACATAAATATGGCTCCACTTTTCAAGAAAAAAGTTGCAGAACCTTTTTATGTTAAGATGCCATATTGCGAAGAGGATCAAAATGTTCCTATTAAACTTACAACTCACGAAGGTCAAGAATTAGATATAGTTATAAGCGGAACAATGAAGATGCAAATCGGAGAGCATATTGAGATACTCAATGCCGGAGATTCGGTGTACTATAACAGTTCTACACCACACGGTATGATTGCCATTGACGGTTCCGATGCTGAAATATATGCAATTGTTTTGCAACCCAATGTTAACGAAAAAGTTGACTCTAATGAATATGACTTTAATCAACTTGTGAAATCAAGGCTTGAACGTAAAGAAAAAGAAACTGTTGTTGACCAATTTATCAGTGTTGACACCGATGAAAACGGAATATTAAAAGATATTTCATTTAAGAACAGTGATAACTTTAATTTTGCTTTTGACATTGTGGATGAGCTTGCAAAAAAACTGCCCAACAAAACCGCAATGCTACATATTTCACACGATTTTACAGAACGTAAATTTAGCTTTTCCGATATGGCAAAATACTCTGCTAAAACCGCAAATTATTTTGAATCTCTCGGCATAAAAAAAGGCGACCGAGTAATGCTGGTTTTGAAAAGACATTATCAGTTCTGGTTTTCTATTATTGCACTCCACAAGATTGGTGCAATAGTTGTTCCTGCAACCAACCTCTTAGTTGATCACGATTTTGAATACAGATTTAATGCAGGTGGAATTAAAGCTATTGTTTGTACTGCAGATGGAGACGTCGCAAATCAAGTTGATCTTGCTGCACATAAATCCCCTACTCTTGAAACAAAAATAATTGTAGGTGGAGAAAAAGACGGATGGCATAACTTTGACAATGAATTAGACAGCTTTAGCGATATATACGAAAGAACAGATGAAACCCCGTGTGGTGAAGACCCTATGCTTATGTTCTTTACATCCGGCACAACAGGATATCCTAAAATTGCTGTACATAACTTTAAATATCCTCTTGGCCACTATATAACCGCAAAATACTGGCATAATGTAAACCCTGACGGACTACATTTTACTGTTGCAGATACAGGCTGGGGAAAAGCACTTTGGGGCAAATTATACGGCCAATGGATGTGTGAAGCAGGAATATTTACATACGACTTTGATAAATTCAATGCTCACGATATTCTTCCAATGTTTAAAAAATACGGAATAACAACTTTCTGTGCACCACCTACCATATATCGTTTCTTTATAAAAGAAGATTTATCTAAGTACGATTTATCAGGAATTGAATATTCAACAACAGCCGGAGAAGCACTTAATCCAGAAGTCTTTGAGCAATGGAAAAAAGCAACAGGACTCAATCTTATGGAGGGCTTTGGTCAAACAGAAACTACTCTTACTGTATATAATCCGGTTGGTTCATCTCCTAAAGTTGGTTCTATGGGCAAGCCAAGTCCGCTTTACGATGTTGATATAGTTTTATCTGACGGAACAAGTGCTCCTGTTGGTGAAACCGGAGAAATAGTTATCAAAACAGATAAAATCCCCTGCGGTTTATTTATAGGATACTACAATGCAGAAAATCTTACAAAAGACGTTTGGTACGATGGCTATTATCATACCGGTGATACCGCTTGGCGTGATGAAGACGGATATTTTTGGTATGTCGGCAGAACAGATGATGTTATAAAATCATCCGGATATCGTATTGGACCTTTTGAGATTGAAAGCGTTATTATGGAACTTCCTTATGTACTTGAATGTGCTGCAACAGCTGCTCCCGACCCAATCAGAGGTCAAGTTGTTAAAGCAACTATCGTTCTTACAAAAGGAACCGTTGGCACTGAAGAACTGAAAAAAGAAATTCAAATGTATGTTAAGAAGCACACTGCTCCTTACAAATATCCCAGAATTGTAGAGTTCCGAGAGGAACTTCCTAAAACTATCAGCGGTAAAATCAGACGTGTAGACTTAAGATAATTTAAAGTGTAAAACCCACTATGAAAATTCATAGTGGGTTTTTTATTTATAAACTATAAAATTATGCAAATAAGTCCGCTACAACCTTCATTAATAACTCTTTCAAGGGTTTCCTGAAGCTTCATTCTTGCATCTGACGGCATATGAAGAAGCTTGCTGCGAAGACCCTCATTGACCAATTCATTTAATGATTTACCAAAAATATTGGAGTCCCAAATTTTGGTTGGGTCTTCTTCAAATTCATCTAACAGATATTTTACAAGCTCTTCTGATTGACTTTCAGAGCCGACAATCGGAGCAACCTCAGTAGTTATGTTGGCCTTGAGCATATGGATGGATGGAGCTGATGCAGACAATTTAACTCCGTACCGTCCACCCTGTTTCATTATTTCAGGCTCTTCTAATGTTAGCTCTTCTATTGTTGGCATAACAATTCCATATCCCGTTGCTTCAACCTCGTCGAGAGCATTTTTAAGCCTGTCATATTCCTTCTTAACTTTTGCAAGCTCAACCATACTGTTCATAAGACCTTGTTCACTGTCAATCTCAAGCCCTGTTGTTTCTGCAAGAATTTTATAAAACAAATCAGGATTCATTGTTGCAGAAACTTCAGCACTTCCGTTGGCAAGATTCATTGTTAAAATCTGTGCAGAATCTATATGCTCGCAATTGCATATTTCAGATACGAGTAGATTTACATCCCGAACATGATTTATTGAATGTGCGGCACTTTCTATTGCCCTAAAAGTGCTGTTTCTCAACCAATGGTCCGAATCTAACGTCATAAGCCAGCTTGGCATATTAATGGAAATTTCCTTAATAGGAAATTCAAACAATACCTGAGCAAGAATATTCTTTATTTCTTGCTCTTCAAGTTCCATACAATTTACAGGTATTACAGGAACCTGATATTTTTGCATTAAAGACGCTGCCAAATCTTTTGCATTTTTAGTTTGTGGATACATACAGTTCAGAAGAATTATAAACGGCTTGTTAATCTCTCTTAATTCTGATATAACTCTTTCTTCTGCCTCTTCATATTCTTCTCTTGGAATATCACTAATGCTACCATCTGTTGTTACAACAAGACCAATTGTTGAATGTTCGCTGATTACCTTTTGTGTTCCAATTTCCGCAGCCATATTAAAAGGTATTTCGTGATCATACCACGGTGTATGAACCATTCTTGGCTGGTCGTTTTCAATATACCCCAATGAACTTGGAACAATATATCCAACACAGTCAATCATTCTTACCCTAAAGTGTGCCTTATCAGGCATAACAATGTCAATTGCATCCTCGGGAATAAACTTTGGCTCTGTTGTCATTATCGTCCTGCCTGCTGACGATTGTGGCATTTCGTCCATTGCACGCTCTCTTTGATACTCTCCATCAATATTTGGAATTACCATCTCTTCCATAAAGCGTTTAATAAATGTTGATTTTCCTGTTCTGACCGGTCCTACAACACCTATGTATATATCTCCCTGAGTTCTCTCCGCAATGTCTTTATATATATTGTTTTCTTCCATACTCTTATCCTCCTTTTAAATTCCAGGTATAAGAAGCATAGCTTTTTCTGAGACCATATCTTCAGTCAGAGAGTTTTCACGCATTATTGCTTCTACTGTTGTGTTGTATTTTCTTGCAATATCCCAAATATTTTCTCCACCTTGAGAAAAGTATATTGTAAGTGATGGCTTTGTCTTTTTCTTTCCCTGTTCTTCATTAACGTTTATGCTGTCAATCATCCTGTTTGACACCACTTCAAAAACACAAGCTTGAATTTTTATTTCTATTCTTACATCTATTGAATCACCTGCGCCAATTACAAAGCTTGAGGCACAAACTGTAACACAAGGGTCGCATTCTATTCGTTCAGCATCGCAAATACTTTTTAAATGCTCATAATCAATCTGTCTTTCAATATATCCTATTTGGTCATCATTATCACAAACAAGCATACAAACATTTATTGTGCCTCTTATAATTAATTCACCATCATTCTGATGTGCAGATGAAGTTATATCTGAGCACCACATATCAAGTACTTGCTTTATCTCAGCTCCCGAAACATCAATAGAAGCTCTACACAGATTGGTTTCTGTAAAATTATCTATAAGCCTTTTACAATCTGTCATTTTGCTCTCTGTTTCAATATCGTACTGTGTTGAATAAGCATCAACTATTATTGGTATAATCATTGTTTTACTTGCATTTAGAACTGCGTCAACCTTAGCAGATATATCAAGAAGTCGCATAGTTCCCGAGCTGTCGGTTTTAGGTATAACATCAAGGCTGGAAAGCTCGAGTCTTAAATCCGTATTGCAATCCTCCGTTATTCCTACAAGTTCTATTACCTGACTTATCGGAAGTGATGTTTCTATTGTTTCAAGTGATGAATCTGAAGTATCAGAGCAATACATTGTGTTAATTATCAGTTCACCCTTAACCATAACCTTGTTATTGATTATTTTTGTTTCGCTTGCTATTGCATAGGCATTAGCTCTTATAATCTGTGCAATCGGAGGTTTACTTGCACCAATATCTACAACATCTGACAGCGGAAATGATCTGTTGGTTCCTCCTATTGCATTGCTTATTTCTACTGTTTTTTTCTTAGTCTGAATTCCTGCACCATCTGCCTCGCATAATATTTCACGAGGCTTTTTTGATATGACTGTAAAATTAATACATAAAGCACCGTGTATATCCAATCTTCTTTGGCTTACTGCCCTACAATTGAGATATTCTGTTTTAATCTTTACGTTAACACACGGATTACCATCCAGTCCCATCTGCTCAATAGATTTGGAAAACGGAACACTTTGCTCATAGCAATGCACTTTGCCGTTTTCTGCAACATAAATCGCCCGTAGAAGTGCCGAACCATCTACGGTTATTCTGTCTCCTGCTGTTTGTGTGGAGTTTATTCTCGGCATAATTGTGCATTTTAAAACACGAAGAATATCAGGACAGTAATCCGGCAGGGTAACATCGCTGTCTATTGCCTGCTCAACCGAACCCTCATATATAATCTCGTTAATGCACACAGCTTCCTTTGTTATCTTTAAATCCATACCGTCGCATCTCCTTCTGCAAATTGCTGTCTATCAATCTATATTCTTGCTTTGTCCTTTTTATGATAAAATGATATAAACAATTTAATTACAAAAAAATATATCGTTCCAAGCTTGAATTTTCACTAAATTCAAATAAGCTCAGAACGATATATTATAAAAGAATAAATTTATACTTCTTCTTTTTTTATGCCAAATATAAGTCTTAATAAACCTCTCATAACCTTTGGGCTTTTTACAACAACAATCTTCATATATGTATC
>CAYMZO010000069.1:0-6767 GCA_964394885.1 uncultured Eubacteriales bacterium
AAAATGAGCAGGTACAAAAAATTTATTAGTTCTGTACCTGCTTTTATCTTTATATTATAATTTTATATTTATGGGTATTGTATAGTAAAATAAGTGTGTTAATATAACATCTATTTCCGTTCCTTTTTGGTCTTCATCGGTACTTGGCTGGTCGCCTGTTACAGTATTATCCCCTTGGTTAATATCAGATTCATTATTGCCATTGTTGTTATTATTGCTGTTGTCCCCCATATTTGTATCATTACCGCTTGTACTTGTTTGTTTTGTGGTTGTAGGTGCCTTACGACTTGTCGTAATGATTAAGGTGCTTTCATTGGTTGTTGTAGTTCTTCTTGGCTCTTTACCGATAACATCAGGTTTGCCGGAAATCGGTGCAGTTGTGCTTGTAATTGAAAATGATTTATTTGCAGTCTTAACGCCTGAATTTCCGAACTTCCACCAAATAAACGAACCACAAATCACAAAAGAGAGCATTACCGCTACAATAACATACTGCCATTGATATTTGCCCTTACTTAGCGACAATTTCATAAAACTTTGACCTCCAAATTATTATGCAGATAAATGTTGAGCAAAGCCCACAATCAGAGGCATTGTTACCAATGAAAAAAGAGTTGAAAGTGATACAAGCTCTGCTGATAACTCTGTATCTCTGTTAAACTTATTTGCAAACATTGTTGTAATTGCAGCAACAGGGGCACTTGAAGCTATTGCACATACAACAAGCAAATCATTCCTTATTCCTGCCAAATACATAAGTCCAATTGAAGCTAACGGTATAACAACGAGCCTTAGTAATATTGCTAAATATTTTTTTGCATCTTTAAATATACCTTTTATATCAAGCTGTGCCAAATAAAATCCTATTATCAGCATAGGAAGCGGAGTATTAAGAGCCGCAAGATATTCAACAGGCTGAGCTATTACAAACGGCAATTTAATTGAACACAGTGCAAGCACTAATCCAACAACAACTCCTATTATGCCGGGATTTATAACAAGCTTTTTTATGGAAATTTCAGACTTGCTTCCACTCATTAAAAATAATCCATAGCTCCAAGCAATAACATTAAATGCCGCCACGTAAACCGCACCGTAAAACACACCGTCATCACCCAAAATTGCCTGTTGCAATGGCAGCGACATAAATCCACAGTTTGAAAATATAACTGAAAATCTCAAAACCTTTTGCTTGCTTTCTTCCTTGTCTTTAATAAGCAACATAGTTAACAGTACTGATATAATATGTATTAATATAGCTGATACAAATACAATTATCAGCCCTTTAATCATTTCAGGTTTTAGTGTTCTTTGGAACGATTTTATTATTACACAAGGTGTTACAAAATAAAGGGCGATATTTGTAAGCCCCTCTACACTTTTTTCATTTATCATATTTAGCTTTGAACAGCAAGCACCAATGATTATTAAAACAAACAAAATTAAAACCTGCTGACCAACCATAATGAAATTAGACACCATTTACTATTTCTCCATCCCAAATTTTATCTATCACTAAAATATTCCACATCTTGCTCCATATAAGCATAGGTCTTCTTCGTAATAACATAAGCTATATATCCGCATAAAGAGCCTATTATAGCTCCAAAAAGAACGTCTGACGGATAATGAACGTAAAGATACATTCGAGAAAATCCCATTAAAAATCCAAAAACGAGTCCCGGAATCAACGCTTTTTTATTAAACGCCAAAAGTGAAAATGCAAAGGCAAATGCAATGGCTGTATGACCTGACGGGAAAGATGCACTTGAAAGAGCCGGTATTATAAGTTCAATAGCGTCGTTAAATACAAAAGGTCTGACTCTTCCAACCAACGGTTTCAGCACTAAGCTAACAAGTATTATTTCAAGTACTAATGAAATTGTAAGTGTTGCACCAAACTTTCTTGTTCTTTTAAAAATCAAACAGATTATTGCAGTCAGCACAAAAAATATTCCATTATTTCCAATCATAGTTATAGAACTCATTACAACATCTAAAAAATTACACGATAAATTATCTCTAATCCAGTCGAGTATTTGTATTTCAGTTGAATTTATTTGATACATATTAATATCCTACCTTGATTAAGTTTGCGTACTTACACTAATATCATAACAACTAATATTATAAGCACTTAGATTAAGTATATTATATAATTATACCATATTATATAGGTAAAAGTAATGAGTATATTACATATACCTATTATAAAATTGCAATTAAGTTGTTCTGTAACAAAAAGAAACGGTCGAAATAACGACCGTTTCTTAAAAATTAATATAAAATTATGCTTTTACTTCTTCCTGCTCTTGAGATTGCTTAGATTTTTTCTCTTGAGTTTTCTTAATAGCAGTAAGAATAACAATTGTCAAAACAGCTCCGACTGCAAGTCCGATATATCCGTTATTTGCAAAGCCTGCTATAAGATAGCTTACAAAGCAAATTGCTGCTATAAGAAGAGCATAAGGAAGCTGGGTTGAAACGTGCTCAATATGGTTACATCCGGCACCTGTTGATGCCATAATTGTTGTGTCTGATATAGGTGAAATATGGTCTCCACAAACTGCACCTGCAAGCATTGCCGAAACACTTACAACAAGCATATGTGTTTCTACTCCGCCGAATACCGATACAATAATCGGAAGAAGTATTGCGAATGTTCCCCACGATGTTCCTGTTGAGAAAGCAAGTCCCAATGCTACAACAAAGAATACTGCCGGCATTACAGCCATTGAAATAGAACTGTTTGCAACTACCTTTCCAACATAAGCACCCGCATTGAGATAATCTGCACCACAAATTCCACCAAGTGTCCAGGCAAAAGTAAGAATAAGTACAGCCGGTACCATTGCCTTAAAACCGTCAACAAGGCTGTCCATAAATTCTCTAAATGTGATTATCTTTCTTGGCAAGTAGAGAATTGCCGTTACAATAATTGCAAGGAATGAACCGAGTGCAAGCGATGTTGGAGCATCGCAATTTGCGAATGAATCTTTTACAGATGCACCCTCAAAAATTCCGCCGGTATACATCATACACAAAACGCAAAGAAGAATGAGTGTTATGATTGGCAAAACAAGGTCGATTACTTTTCCCTTTGTATTGTCAGAAATCATCTCACCTGTTGAAATTTTTTCTTCGTTTTTCCCATACTTTTCTTCATATTTCTTCATTTTACTGAAATCCATATTGTATGCGATAATCATAATAACCATTACAATTGTCAGCAAGGCATAAAGGTTAAATGGTATTGTCTTTACAAAAAGTGAAAATCCATCAATATCTGTTCCTTCAGGAAGTGATGAACTTACTGCTGCTGCCCAACTTGAAATCGGGGCAATTATACATATTGGTGCTGCTGTTGCATCAATGATGTATGCGAGTTTTGCTCTTGTGATTTTATATTTATCTGTGATTGGGCTCATAACTGTTCCTACTGTAAGACAGTTAAAGTAATCGTCAACAAAAATAAGTGCTCCCAGACCTGATGTTGCAAAGAGTGCTCCTCTTTTTGTTGTAATTGCCTTTGACGCCCATTCTCCATAAGCTCTTGATGCACCTGAACGTGTCATCAATTTTACAAGCATTCCAAGCAGTACGAGGAATACGACTATTCCGATATTTCCTCCGATTTTACTGCCCATAAGGTCAAAAATTGTTGTTGCTGTTTCTCCGAAGCTGAAATTTGTATAGAGCAATGCACCCGAAAGTATACCCAAAAACAATGATAGATAAACTTCTTTTGTTATAAGTGCAAGCACTATCGCTATCACAGGCGGTAACAACGCCCATATAGTTTCCTGCATATTATTCCTCCCATTTTTTAGTTTCAAAAAACAATACTTTTCAATGTTACTATATAATTAGGCTTTAAGTCAGAAAAAGTCGAATATTTTTCACGTACTACTTATGGTATTTTCCTCCGTTGGAAATTTGAAACGACCTATATATCTGTTCAAGCAACATAACTCTTGCAAGTTGATGTGGAAAAGTCATCTTAGACATTGACAATTTGAAGTTTGCTCTTTGCTTTACACTATCTGACAATCCAAAAGAACCGCCGATTATAAAAACTATATTGCTAACACCGCCAACAGCAAGCTTTGAAATTTCTTCACTTAGCTCTATTGAGCTTTTCTGTTTTCCCTCAATACACATTGCATAAACAGATGCACCTTGCGGAATTTTATCAATAATTTTTTTGCCCTCTTCTTCCAAGGCATTTTCAATTTGAGCTGCAGAAGGATTTTCCGGCAAAGCCTTTGCCGACAATTCCACTATATTTAACTTGCAATATGCCGAAAGTCTTTTTGAGTATTCACTGCAAGCATCACGAAGATATTGCTCTTTTAGTTTTCCAATACAAATTATAGATATGTTAATCATAATTTTTATCCTTAAAATATGGTTATTTTATCCGGATTGGAACGTGGTGCAACTGAAAGCAAAAAGTCTTGTCCTTCTTTTGCTCCATTTTCCAACAGTGCAGAATATGTACTTTGATATGCAAGCTCCGGTATGTTGTTTTCTCGGCTAAGATGTCCAAGAAAAAATCTTGTAGTTCCGGTCTTTAAAAGTTGTGTTACAGCTCTTGCACAATTATCATTTGAAAGATGTCCTGTGTCTGATAATATTCTTCTTTTTAAATAGTACGGATATTCTCCGTTATTCAGCATATTTACATCGTGGTTTGACTCAATAAGAACAAGGTCGCAACCTGAAATTGCATTCATTATCTCGTCGGTCATAATTCCAAGGTCGGTAACAACTGCTGCCTTTCTTTCCCCCGGAAGTTCAATAACATATCCCACACTTTCACTACTATCGTGTGGAGTTCGAAATGAAGTTATATTCATTCCGTCAACCTCAACTCCCGATGAAATTTCATCGGCAAAAAATTTTCCGTTTATCACTCCGGAGTTTTCCAAAGCCTCAAGCGTGCCTTTTGAAGAATAAACATTTATATTATGTCTTGATGCAAAAACTCTAAGCCCGTTTATATGGTCTGTATGCTCATGAGTTATAAATATTGCCTTTATACTATTTGGGTCTATATTCATTCTTTCCAATGCCAAGGTAGTTTGCTTTGCATTCATTCCGACATCTATAAGCACACCGCTTTCGGCTGTTCCAACATATATTGAATTGCCACTACTTCCTGAAAACAAGGGACAAAAACGAGCCAATTTGACACCACCTAACATTTATCTTCCAAAAATTACTATAAAAAAAGGGTGCAATGCACCCTAAAAACTGCACAAAATATATTTTGAGTTAGGAAACTTATTTTTCTTGTATTTCTTACACCCTGCCTTATCCTGCTGTTTGAATATGTGTAGGCTCATCATCCATATTTACTCTTTGGATGTCTGCACCCATATCAGTTAATTTCTCAACTATATTTTCATATCCTCTATCTATATAAATAACATTTTCGATTTCAGATTTACCATCTGCTGCAAGTGCTGCAATAACCATTGCTGCTCCTGCACGCAAATCATCAGCCTTAATTGGAGCTCCTTTAAGTTCAGGAACACCTTCTATTACAGCCACTTTACCATCAACTTGAATTGATGCACCCATTCTTACAAGTTGCTCAACGTATTTAAAACGATTGTCCCAAACACTTTCGGAAATAATACTTGTTCCGTGAGCCATTGTAAGCAGTACTGCCATTTGTGGCTGCATATCTGTTGGAAATCCGGGATGTGGCATAGTTTTAATATTACACCTTGATGGTCTTCCGTGAGACACAACTCTTATGGAATCATCATTTTCAATAATCTCAATTCCGCAATCCTCAAGCTTTGCTGTGATTGACTCAAGATGCTTTGGAATAACATTTTTAACAAGAACATTTCCACCTGTTGCAGCAGCTGCAACCATATAAGTTCCTGCTTCTATCTGGTCAGGAATAATTGAATAATCACAACCGTGAAGGTATGAAACGCCACGAATTTTTATAACGTCGGTTCCTGCACCTCTAACATCAGCTCCCATAGAATTAAGGAAGTTTGCAAGGTCAACAATATGTGGCTCCTTAGCTGCGTTTTCGATAATAGTTAAGCCCTTTGCTTTTACCGCAGCAAGCATAATATTTACCGTTGCACCAACTGAAACAACGTCCATATAGATTGAACTTCCTACAAGAGATTCAGCAGAAGCATTTACAACGCCGTTTTCTATGGTTACGTTTGCCCCAAGCATTTCAAAACCTCTTATATGCTGGTCCATAGGACGAACACCACCAAAATTACAGCCACCCGGCATTGCAACTTTTGCAAAATTGCAACGTCCAAGTAAAGCGCCGATAAGGTAGTATGATGCACGAAGATGTTTTGTAAGGTCGTGAGGTACTGAATATGAATTTACTGTTCTTGTGTCAATTTCTATTGTGCTTTCATTTATCATTTTAATCTTCGCACCCATTGTGTGAAGAATTTTTATCATCATTGAAACATCGCTTATATTCGGTATATTTTCAATCCTGCAAACATCTTCAGCAAGAAGAGTTGCCGGAATAATTGCAACTACGGCATTTTTGGCTCCGCTTATATTGACCTCTCCGCAGAGCTTGTTTCCACCGTGAATAACAAACTTATCCAACTAAGAAACACCCCTAACTATTTAATTATTTATATTAAAACGTATGTAATTATCAAATCACTTCTCATTATTATAGCACTATATAATACAAATTAAAAGCACTTTTTAAAAAAGGATTTTATTATTGCCAACATTTTATCAATTGGCACAAAAATACT
>CAYMZO010000070.1:0-6733 GCA_964394885.1 uncultured Eubacteriales bacterium
CTGCAAACCAAAAGCTCCCTTGTTACTGATTTTAGAAACAAGAGCCTCGCAGTGGAATACACTGCGGGGCTTTTTTAATATTTTATTTAGCATAATAGATTATTTTAGCTATCAATTATTTTTAATTATTCAATTAATATGGAGGTATTTTTATGATTTTAGTATTAAAAGACAATACAAGTAATTCTCAAATTGACAATCTTGTTTCGTGGTTCCACGATATGGGTATAGATACACATTTAAGCAAAGGACAGTATCAGACAATTCTTGGTCTTGTAGGAGATACATCTTCTGTTGACATTTCACTTGTCGAGGGTCTTGACATTGTTGAATGCGTCAAGAGAATTCAAGAGCCATTTAAAAATTCAAACAGAAAATTTCACCCTGACGATACTATTATTGATGTTGGAGGAAATAAAATAGGTGGTGGCAATTTTCAGATAATTGCAGGTCCGTGTTCCGTTGAATCCGAAGAACAGATTTGCAGTATTGCCAAGCAAGTAAAAGATGCCGGTGCAACACTTTTACGAGGTGGTGCTTTTAAACCACGCACCTCTCCATACGCTTTCCAAGGTCTACGTGCAGAAGGAATTGAGCTTCTTATTAAAGCAAAAAAAGAAACCGGGCTACCTATTGTAACCGAAATTATGGACTTATCACACCTTTCGTTGTTTGATGAAGTTGATGTAATTCAGGTTGGTGCAAGAAATATGCAAAACTTTGAGCTTTTAAAGCAGCTCGGAAAGACTGACAAACCTATTCTTCTTAAACGAGGACTTGCAAACAACCTTCAGGAGCTTCTTATGAGTGCCGAATATATTATGGCTGGTGGAAACGAAAAGGTTATACTTTGTGAACGTGGAATCAGGACATTTGAATCCTACACAAGAAACACGCTTGACATTTCTGCCATACCATTATTAAAAGAGCTATCCCATCTTCCGATTATAGTTGACCCAAGCCACGCAACCGGTATTTCAAAGCTTGTTCGTCCTCTTTCACTTGCATCGGCAGCGGCAGGTGCAGACGGGCTTATAATTGAGGTTCACAACGACCCACAGCACGCACTTTGCGATGGTCCTCAATCAATTACGCCAGAAGCTTTTTCAGAAACTGTTGAGCAAATCAAGCCTATTATATCTCTGCTTGGCAAAAATGGTCTTGGAGGTCGAGTATGATTTTCGGTGTCGTTGGTTTAGGTCTTATAGGAGCATCCGTTGCAAAGACTATTAAAGCAAACAAAGATGCTCGTATATTGGGTTTTGATTTAAATGTTGACGTTGTTGACAAGGCTTTAAGCGAACAGGTTCTTGATGGAATTCTTGATGAAAACAATATTGGTAATTGCGATGTTATTATACTTGCACTTTATCCAAAGGCAACTGTTGACTTTATAAAATCCAACTCTGAAAATTTTAAAAGCGGTGCATTTATTTTTGATATGTGCGGTGTTAAGGCCGCTGTTGCAAAACCTCTTGAAGAGTTTGTAAAGGGAAAAGGCTTCACATATATTGGATGTCATCCTATGGCAGGGGTTGAACATTCCGGCTACGATTTTTCAACCTCAACTATGTTTGACAATGCATCTCTGATAATAACTCCATACAGTTGGACGGACAGCACAGCAGTTGATTGGACAAAAAAGTTGTTTTTATCCCTTGGATTTTCAGAGATAAAAGCAGCCACTCCGGAGGAACACGACAGGCTGATTGCGTTTACATCTCAGCTTGCCCACGTTGTTTCAAGTGCATATATTAAAAGTCCGACAGCTTTGATGCATCACGGCTATTCCGCAGGTAGTTACAGGGATTTAACAAGAGTTGCAAAGCTTAACGAAAATATGTGGACTGAATTATTTTTAGACAATTCAGAAATGCTTGTTAATGAAATAGATACGCTGTGTGATAGATTAAAAGAATACAGCAATGCAATAAAAAATAATGACAAATCAACTCTTCGGGAGTTGTTAAAACAAGGTCGAGAGATAAAAGAGAAGGTGGATACAGTATGAATACTGTTAAAGTTAACGCATCAAAAAGTTACGATATTCTTATAGGTAACGGATTGCTTAAAGATACGGGAAGTCTTATAAAAAATGTCTTGCCTGCTTGCAAAGCCATTATAATAACCGATGATATTGTAAATTCTCTTTATGCTGACTGCATACAAAAATCACTTTCAGACAACGGTTTTTCCACAGAAAAGTTCGTATTTAAGCACGGAGAAAATTCAAAAAACATTCAAACCTATTCTCAAATATTAGAATTTTTAGCTCAAAACGAGGTAACAAGAAGTGATATTATTATTGCTCTGGGCGGTGGTGTTGTAGGTGATGTCGCAGGCTTTTGTGCAGCTTCATATCTTAGAGGAATAAACTTTGTTCAAATTCCGACAACTCTTCTTGCCTGTGTTGATTCCTCTGTCGGAGGAAAAACAGCAATAGATCTAAACTCGGGCAAAAATCTTGCAGGTGCTTTTTGGCAACCATCGCTTGTAATTTGTGATTACTCTGTACTTGAAACTTTATCCCCGGATATTTTTTCAGACGGTATTTCAGAGTGCATAAAATATGGTGTAATCTCATCAAAAGAGCTTTTTGAAAAGCTTAACAACGAAGAAGCGAGCCATAATATTGAGGAGATTATAACTCAATGTGTAAAAATAAAAAGTGATATAGTAAATGAAGATGAGTTTGACACAGGCACAAGGCAGTTGCTCAACTTCGGTCATACCGTAGGACACTGTATTGAAAAGCTAAGCGACTTTAAAATATCACACGGTCAGGCGGTTGCAATCGGTATGTGCGTTATTAGCAAGGCAAGTTTTTCTTATGGCCTTTGTGATTATGACTGTACACCGAAAATCGAATCAGTTCTTTTAAGCAATAAACTGCCCATAAGATGTGATTTTGACGCTGAAAGCATATTTGATATTGCTGTATGTGATAAAAAACGAAGCGGGAAAGAAATAAACCTTGTTATTCCGCAAAGAATAGGAAAGTGCAGACTGCACAGCATAGAAATTGATAAGCTTTTAGATTTTATTAAATTAGGATTATAATCCATTAAAAAGGAGATTCTTTTTATGAATGCAAACATCTCACCTGCAAAAATCGGCGGAACAATAAACGCTATACCATCAAAATCATATATTCACAGGCTACTTATCTGTGCAAGCCTTTCAGATTCTCCTACCGACATTATTTGTTCCACAACTCTTTCCAAAGACATTGAGGCAACAATAGGTTGTCTTAATGAGCTTGGAGGTAAAATAGAAGTAAAAGATAATAAAATTACTGTTACTCCGATTAAAGTAGCAAAGCAGTATCCATTTTTAAATTGCTATGAAAGCGGTTCAACCCTTCGATTTTTGCTTCCTGTTGTGGCAGCACTTGGCGTTGATGCAAGCTTTCTTGGCACAGGAAAACTTCCACACAGACCTATAAACCAGCTTGTTGACCAGCTAAAGAAGCACGAAGTAATCTTCTTTTCAGAAACTATACCTACAACAATGCGTGGAAAAATGACAGGCGGATTATTTGAGCTTTCCGGCGACGTAAGTTCTCAATATGTTACAGGACTTTTACTTGCTCTGCCTATAATCGGAGGTGGCGAAATAAAGATTTTGTCCCCTCTTCAGTCAAAAAGTTATGTTGATATTACTATTGAAGTTATGAAACAATTTGGCGTTAATGTTAAAGAAAGTGAAAACAGCTATATTGTTTCAAAAGATGAAAAGTACAGTTCTGCCAAGAGTGTTACTGCCCAGGGAGATTGGTCAAATGCTTCCTTTTGGTTATGCAACGGTGCAATTAATAGCGAAACAACTGTTACCGGTCTGGATCTTAAATCCTCTCAAGGCGACAGAGCAATTATAGATATTTTAAAACATTACGGTGCAAACGTAAGCCTTGGAGAAAACTCGGTTACAGTTTCGCCAAACTCTCGAAAAGCATTTGATTTCAATGCTGAAGATATTCCCGATATTGTTCCGATAATCAGCGTTCTTGCAAGTGTTGCAGATGGTGTTACAAATATTAGCAACGTTGAGAGATTAAGGCTTAAGGAGTGCGACAGAATTGAAGCGACTCTTCAGCTTATAAATTCACTTGGCGGAAAAGCAGAATATAAAGATGAAATTTTAACTATTCACGGTTGTCCGCAACTTTGCGGCAAAAAAGCAGATGGATTTAATGACCATAGAATCGTTATGTCTGCTGCTATTGCATCGGCAATATGTAAAAATGACGTTACAATAACCGACTCAAGTGCTGTTGCAAAATCTTATCCAACATTTTTTGAGGACTACAAAAAGCTTGGAGGTAATTTTAATGTCATCTAATTTTGGAGAAAAGATTAAAGTGTCAGTTTTCGGCCAATCTCATTCACCTGCCATTGGAGTTGTCATTGACGGATTACCTGCAGGCTTTGAAATAGATATGTACAGTGTTATGCGATTTATGCAGAGAAGAGCTCCTGGTTCTAACGAATATTCAACAGCACGCAAAGAAAAGGATATTCCCGAAATTGTTTCGGGAGTCGTTGGGACTAAAACCTGTGGTGCTCCTCTCTGTGCAATAATAAAAAATTCAGATGTACATTCCTCCGACTATGAAAATCTAAAGACCACTCCACGTCCATCTCATTCGGATTACCCTGCATACGTTAAATTCAACGCAGAAAATGACATTCGTGGTGGAGGACACCTTTCAGGGAGATTAACTGCTCCCCTTTGCTTTGCAGGAGCTATTTGCAAACAAATTCTTGAATCAAAAGGCATTTTTGTAGGTGCACACATCTATTCAATTTGTGATGTAAACGATTCTCCTTTTAATCCGATTAACATTTCCAAGAAAGAGCTTGAAGAATTAAGCCTTAAAGATTTTTGTGTTATTGATGACGCAAAATCAGCTGAAATGAAAGAAAAAATAGCCCTTGCAAAATCAAATTCAGACTCTGTTGGCGGTATTGTTGAATGCTGTGCAATCGGCCTTCCTTGCGGAATAGGAGAGCCTATGTTTGACGGGGTTGAAAACAAAATCTCCTCTGCAATATTCGGAATACCCGCTGTTAAGGGTATTGAATTTGGCCTTGGTTTTGAAGCCACAAAGATTTTAGGCAGTGCAAATAACGATGAATATTACATAAATGACGGTACTGTAAAAACAAAAACAAACAATGCAGGCGGTATTCTCGGAGGTCTTACAACCGGTATGCCTCTTCTATTCAGAGTTGCATTTAAGCCAACTCCGTCTATTTCAAAAGAACAAAATTCAGTCGACCTATTAAACGGCACAGATAAAAAGCTCATTATAAAAGGAAGGCACGACCCGTGTATTGTTCCTCGTGCTGTTGCGTGTGTTGAAGCGGTCTGTGCAATCACATTACTTGATATGCTAAGTTAATAAGGAGTATAATTATGAATATAAATGATGCAAGAACATCAATTGATGGTATTGACGAAAAGCTTGTTGAGCTTTTAAAGCAAAGAATGGAACTTTCAAAAGAGATTGCAACTTATAAGCAGGAAAATTCCTTGCCTGTACTTAACAAGGCTCGTGAAAGAGAGATTTTAAATAAGGTATCAGAGCTTTCCGGAAACGAACTCGAAAGCTATATGCACGTTTTGTTTTCCACTCTGTTCGGTGTTAGCCGTTCATATCAAAATCGTATTGTTTCAACCAACAGCCCTCTTAAAGCAAAAATTGAAAATGCACTAAAAAGCACTGAACCCATTTTTCCTTCAAGAGCTGTTGTTGCCTGTCAGGGAGTTGAAGGCTCATTTTCACAAATCGCCTGCGACAAGCTTTTTAAAACACCTAACATAATGTATCTAAATGAATTTGACGGAGTTTTTCAGGCTGTTGACAAAGGTCTTTGCAAATATGGTGTTCTGCCTATTGAAAACAGTACCGCAGGCTCTGTTAATGAAGTCTATGACCTTATGAAAAAGAATAAGTTTTATATCGTTCGTAGTATTCAGCTAAGGGTCGAACACAATCTTCTTGCCAAAAAAGGCTGTAAACTTTCTGATATAAAAGAAATTTTTTCACACGAGCAAGCCATTAACCAGTGCAATGAATTTCTTAAATCGCTCGATGCTGATGTTAAAGTTACTGTGTGTGAAAACACTGCAATAGCTGCAAAAATGGTTTCAGAAAGCAATCGAGATGACGTTGCAGCACTCTCATCAAGAGAATGTGCACAACTCTATAATCTTACGATTTTAGACAACAACATTATGAACAACGACAACAACTACACCCGCTTTATCTGTATTTCAAAAAATCTTGAAATATATCCCGGTGCTGATAAGCTCAGTTTAATGCTTTGTCTTCCACATAAACCCGGTTCACTTTATGGAATAATTTCACGTCTTGCATCTCTTGGTCTAAACTTAACCAAACTCGAAAGCAGACCTATTCCGGGCAAAAACTTTGAATTTATGTTTTACTTTGATATTGAAGCAAATGTTTCATCAAGCGATGTTGTAAGGCTGCTGTGCGAGCTTGACGATGAGGTTGACCAATTTGTATATCTTGGAAGCTACTCCGAAATTTTTTAAAGGAGACTTTATAAATTATGTTATATTACGGACTTGTCGGTAACGGATTATCTCACAGTTTTTCAAAGAAAATCCATTCTATGCTTGGCAACTATTTTTACGACCTTTTCAGCGTTAATGAAGATGATTTTGATGAACTTATCCGCAAAAAAGAGTTTGGCGGCTTAAA
>CAYMZO010000071.1:0-6287 GCA_964394885.1 uncultured Eubacteriales bacterium
AATCTTGCATATTTTATAAATAGCGAACTATGAATGGAGAGGGTTACCGATGCACAAGCATTAAATCCACCATACAATTAAGAATCAAGGGTTTTCCCTTATATAACGAACGGAGCGAATTCCAATGTATTAATATTAAAAAATCTACTACACCATAAAAGCATTATTAAAATTTGATAATATCTTCTTATGGCTTTCTCATACATAGACAACCGGATGTGGAGCACATAAAAAATGTACTCCACATCCCCTCCTTTTTAAAATTTCAACGTAACTAACAGTCCTGATTTAGGGCTGTTTTTTATTGAATGTAAAAAAATCCGCCTGAAGATTCAGGCGGATTTTAATCTTTGTGGTTGATTTTTATTCTCTATGCCATTTAACACCCTGTGGAGTGTCTTCTAAAGTTATTCCCTGTGCTTTTAATGTGTCTCTTATCTCATCTGCAAGTGTAAAGTTCTTTTCCTTGCGTGCTTGATTTCTCTTCTCAATCATTTCTTCAATTTCAGATATTGCATAATTGCAAAGATTTTGGGATGAATTACTATTGATTACATTTGTATTTATATCTCTTACAAGGTCATATATTGCAGCAAGTGCATCTGCTGTATTAAGGTCATCATCCATTGCAGATATAAATTGTTCACGACGTAAATCAAGAGATTTTATGATTTCATCATCCCTAATCTGGGATTTTTCATTCGCATTTTTAAGTGCAAAATCCAATCCATCTCGACAAGTATAAAGCCTTGACAGTGCAGATTTACATTGTTCGATAATTTCAACGCTATAATTTATCGGGCTACGATAATGCGAGCTTATCATAAGGTATCTGATAGGTTCATACCCAAATTTTTCAGCTACATCACGAACAGTAAAGAAATTTCCAAGCGATTTTGACATCTTAACATTGTCAACATTTATATATCCGTTGTGCATCCAATAATTTGCAAAATGAACACCATTACAGCACTCACTCTGGGCAATTTCATTTTCGTGATGAGGGAAAATAAGGTCCTGTCCTCCGCAGTGAATATCTATTGTTTTGCCAAGGAAACGTCCTACCATTGCAGAACATTCAATATGCCAGCCGGGTCTTCCATTTCCCCAAGGAGAATTCCAATAGGGTTCTCCGGGCTTTGCAGACTTCCAAAGTGCAAAATCCATAGGTTCTTTTTTTAACTCACCGATATTTATTCTTGCTCCTGCCTCTAAATCCTCTAAAGGCTGATGAGAAAGCTTGCCGTACTCTGCAAACTTATTTGTTGAGAAATACACATCTCCGTTACTTACAGGATAAGCGTATCCTTTCTCCACAAGAGTTTCTATTATACTTATAATCTCATCAATATTTTCAGTTGCCTTTGGGTGAATTGTAGCTTCTCTTACATTCATTCCCTTTGCATCTGTCCAATATTCTTCAATATATTTCTTTGAAACCTCTTCAAAGGTCATATTCTCTTCGTTTGCTCTTTTTATTATTTTATCGTCAATATCTGTAAAGTTCTGGACAAAAGTAACCTTATTTCCTCTATATTCAAGATAACGTCGTAGCACATCAAACACGCAAAGCGGACGTGCATTTCCTATGTGAATATAGTTATATACTGTTGGTCCGCAAGCATATATTTTGTACTCGCCTTCATTAATCGGTACAAGTTCTTCCTTTGTTTTTGACAACGTGTTAAAGACTTTCATTTATTTTTCCTCCATATTTGATGCAAGCTCTGTAATGGTTGCTCTAAGTTTTTCAAGTTCCTGTGCAACAGGGTCAGGTACATGTATCTGGTCAAGATTGTCTACCCTCAAGCCATCTCTTTTTACAACTTTTGCAGGAACGCCTACCGCAGTGCAGTTCGGTGGGATTTCTTCAAGCACAACAGCACCGGCTGCTATATTTGTATTATCCCCTATTTTAAAAGGTCCAAGGACCTTTGCACCTGCTCCAATCATAACATTATTTCCTATTGTAGGGTGCCTTTTGCCGGTATGTTTTCCAGTTCCTCCAAGGGTTACTCCCTGATATATTGTTACATCGTTTCCAATTTCAGCAGTTTCGCCTATGACTACACCTGTTCCGTGGTCAATAAAAAATCTGTCTCCGATTTTTGCCGCCGGATGGATTTCTATTCCCGTCTTTTTTACTGCACGTTGTGAAATATATCTTGCAATAAAAAACATCTTTCTATTATAAAACCAATTGGCTTTCCTATGCATTCTAATAGCACGAAGTCCCGGATAAAGTAAGAGTATTTCAATAGACGACCTTGCAGCAGGGTCTCTTTCTTTAACACACGCTATATCCTGTCTTAACTTTTCAAACATCTTTAGCACCTCCTAAATATGATGATGAATATAAAAAACCGCCTACTGAAGCCCAAAGGCAACAGAGGCGGTTATCCGCGGTTCCACTCCGAATTTATAACTCAATTGTCCTATAACGCAGACAACACGCACAAAGATAATAGGCAGAATATGCTGTTTCCAATGTGTGCTGGCGGGTGCATTTCTCCGAGCTGACATAAGGGACACTTTCAGCCTTTGTTCCCCTCTCTTGTATGCCAATTATTCAGATACTTCTCCCGTTAAACGCATTTATAAAGGTATTATATTTATTTATAATTTATTTTGAAAAATCTATAAGCTTAGTGCTTTCAGCAATATATATTGCTCCTGACACAACAGTTAAAACTGCTGTTATTGCAAGTAAAATATTTGAAATGAGAGGGATTGGAACAGATGCAGGGATATATCCCAAATATTCTATCTCTTTCATAAGCATTATAAGGATTGTAAAGGTCATTTGACTTACAGTCTTAATTTTGCCCCAAATGTTTGCAGGGATAACTATTCCCTCTGCACTCGCTACAAGCCTAATGGATGTAACTGCGAACTCTCTTGTAAGGACTATTAAAACTATCCAAATATTACAAAGTCCGAGTTGCATAAAGGCAAGCAAAGCTGCTGTTGTAAGCATTTTGTCTGCAACAGGGTCAGTAAGCTTTCCAAAAACTGTTACCTGATTGTTCTTCCTTGCAAGATTACCGTCAATCGCATCTGTTATTGCAGCAATTGAAAAAGTGATTATAGCCCACAAATATCTATGTGGCATATCAATCATTATTGTTGCCAAAAAAATCGGTGTCATCAACATTCTAAAAATAGTTAATTTATTTGGTGTATTCATGTTCGCCTCCGATTAATTTTTTACTGCCCTTCCTAAAAGATCATAATCCTTTGTTCCGAGAATTTTAACTTCAACAAATTCGCCTTCTTGAATTACGTCTTCGCAAGCAAATATTACTTTGCTGTCAATTTCCGGGGCATCTTTATAACATCTTCCATAATAACTATCGCTATATGCGTCGTATCCTTCGGTTAAAACTTTATAAACCTTTCCGATACTCTTGTTATTATTATCAATAAATATATCATATTGTTCTTGCATAATCAACTCTCCGCGGTGTTTTTTTTCTTCATCTTCCACCTGATTTTCGAAAGTTGCGGCAGGAGTACCCTCCTCCGGCGAATATGCAAAGCAACCTAATCTGTCAAATTTAATATCTTTAACGAACTCGGCAAGTTCTTCAAAAGCCTCTTTTGTTTCTCCAGGAAAGCCTGTAATAAGAGTAGTTCTTAAAACTACATCTGGAATTTTCTCTCTAAGCTTTTTTATAAGCTCCGTCAACTCTTTGGTTGAACCAGTTCTATTCATTGCCTTTAAAATGTCGGCATTTGAATGCTGAAGCGGTAAATCAATATAATTTAAAACTTTTTCTTGCCTTGCAATCGTATCAATAAGTTCATCTGTAAGCCTGTCAGGATAACAATACAATAGTCTTATCCATTCTATTCCGTCAATTTCGCAAAGTTTGTCAAGAAGAGTTGGAAGCATTAATTTATTATATAAATCCTCTCCGTATCTGGTTGTATCCTGAGCAACAACCACAATTTCTTTAACTCCGGACTGTGCAAGTGCCTGTGCCTCTTCAACTATATCTTCAATTTTTCTGCTTCTGAATCTACCTCTTATTTGAGGTATAGCACAGTAGGTACAACAGTTAGAGCAACCATCTGCTATTTTAAGATATGCCCAATATTGAGGAGTGGTGAGGAGTCTTGAACCGTTAAGAGAAAGTTTTTCCTTTGGTGGAAAATCTACAACCTGCTTGCCCTCGATAGCATCTTTGCAAACCTGAACGATGTCATCATTTGCTCCTATTCCTATTATTGCATCAATTTCAGGCATTTCATCAATTACTTCCTGCTTATATCTTTCGGCAAGACAGCCTGTTACGATTATTTTTTTCAAATCTCCGTCTTCTTTAAGCTGTGCCATATCAAGTATATTTTCGATTGCCTCTTTTTTTGCATCTTCAATAAATCCACAGGTATTGACAATTACAGCATCTGCGCCAACAGCGTCATTAACAATTTCAAATCCTGCCTCTTCAAGCTTTGCAAGCATAAGCTCTGCATCAACCTGATTTTTAGGACAACCAAGAGATATCATACCTATTTTATACATCTTTTTCCAACTCCCGTTCATCAATGGCTCTTTTTATATCACTATACTGATATCCAAGCCGTATCAGTGCATTAACTGTTCTTCTGAATTCCTTTTCATCATTCAGATTTCTTGATGAAAACTTTGAATTTAGTAAATTAATAATACACTGTTTATCGTCTGTGTCAAGTTCATCGGAAACATTATATGCAATTTCCCGTGAAATACCACGTTTCATAAGTTCCTGCCTAACTCTAAAGCTACTCATACCCTTATATTCAACAAGTTCCTGTGCAAGCATTGTTGCATAATTTTCGTCATTGATAAACCCCTGTTCCTCTAATTTATCCGCAACATCCTTAGCAACTTGCCTATCGACCTTTTGAGAAAGTTTTAGAACAAGTTCTTTTTTTCCGTGGTCTCTTCTTGAAATTATGTCAATTGCCCTATTATAAGCACGACGAAAGCTAACCGCATCAAGCAATGCAGTTAGCTCATCTTCTGTAATTTCATCACCATTTCGTATTGACTGTGAATACCAAAAATCCGCATCAACTGTTGCTCTGTATTCATCGTCAATACTTATGTGTATTTTATTGCCCTTACCTTTTTTAAATGTAATTATCATTCGTCATCATCAACTGCTATGTCGAGCTTAGCTTTTGCTGTTGCTGCTGTCTGCGGTTCTTTAGACTCATTTGTATTTTTAGCTGTAAAGCTTGCCTTTAATTTTTCGGTAAGTTGTGCCTGATTAGCCTTTATTTCATCTTCAATTGCTTTTCTGAGATTTTCATCATTTGATATAAGCTCTTTTACATTATCTCTGCCCTGACCGAGCCTTGTTTCTCCAAACGAGAACCAAGCACCGCTCTTTTTAACTATATCAAGCTTTACTCCGAGGTCAAGTATTTCTCCTTCTCGAGATATGCCCTTGCCATACATTATATCAAATTCAGCCTCTTTAAATGGAGGTGCAACTTTATTTTTAACTATTTTCGCCCTTGTTCTTGAACCAATAAATTCACTATTTGAACCTTTGAGCTGTTCAATTTTTCTTACATCAATTCTCATTGAAGCATAGAATTTAAGTGCACGTCCTCCGGTTGTAACCTCAGGGTTACCATATATAACTCCGACCTTTTCACGAAGCTGATTTATGAAAATTATTATTGTATTGGACTTTGCAATTACACCCGCAAGCTTTCTAAGTGCTTGGGACATAAGTCTTGCGTGGAGTCCAACATGAGAATCTCCCATCTCGCCCTCGATTTCAGCTCTTGGAACAAGAGCTGCAACAGAGTCGACTATTATTACATCAAGTGCCCCTGAGCGTGCTAAAGCCTCTGCTATTTCAAGAGCCTGTTCACCATTGTCCGGCTGAGAAACAAGCAAGGAATCCACGTCTACGCCCAAATTAGCGGCATATACCGGGTCAAGAGCATGCTCAGCATCTACAAACGCTGCTTCTCCGCCCATTTTTTGTGCCTCTGCAACAACATGAAGTGCAAGAGTTGTCTTACCTGAAGATTCAGGACCATATATTTCGATTATACGGCCTCTTGGCAGTCCACCAATGCCGGTGGCAGCATCTAAGGCTATTGAACCCGTAGATATTGCTTCGACGTTCATACCCTCGTTTTGACCTAATCTCATAATGGCACCTTTGCCATATTTCTTTTCTATTTGTGCAAGTGCAGTATCTAAAGCTTTCTGTTTATTATCTGCCACTTTTATTACCTCCAAATTATAATTCAGTACAAATGTTCGTTATGGATTTATT
>CAYMZO010000072.1:0-6257 GCA_964394885.1 uncultured Eubacteriales bacterium
GCTTCATATCAGCACACAGCTCGGCATTGTAAACAGCGAAACCTGCAAAATGATTTATGAGCCAATCTTGCCACACAGATTTTTTCTCTTCTAAATCTTCAATTATTTCCATATTACCCACAAGCGTTACACTGTCATTTGCATCGTGAAAACAGGCACTTGCTTTTTTATTATTCATAAAATGATGTGCCTTTGTTCCGCTTGTGCCAGTTGAAAAATATATTGTTTTAAAGACCTCATTGGCAAGCTTTGAAATAACACAAACTCTCGGGTATCCTTGACTATCAACAGATGCTATTTCAACCTCACTACACCTGTCAAGCAATGCTTCCGCCTCTTTAAAAAAATCGACGCACAACACTATCACCTCATTTAAGAGTTACTATGGTTACTCCGTCTTCACCTTCACCGAATGTTCCAAGCCTATGTTCTTTAACCTGCGGATGTTTTGAAAGGTATTGACGAACAGCTTTTCTAAGTACTCCTGTACCCTTTCCGTGAATTACAGTAAATTCAGTAAGTCCTGTTCTGATTTCAGAGTCAATAAATCTATCGAGGGTCAAAAGTCCTTCATCAACCGTCATTCCTCTTAAATCACAAGTTGTATTTACCTTGAGATTTGCCTTGTCCATAGGAACCTTTACCGTTCTTGTTTTTGAAGGCTGCTTTTTCTTTGGTTTGTCTACAAGCCTAAGATTGTCAAGAGGTATTCTCGTTTTCATAATACCCGCCTGTACACCTACAAGACCTTTTTTATCTGCAAGTGATATAACTGTTGCCTGCTCACCGATATCAGCAATAAGCACTGTATCTCCAACGACAAGTGGACGTGGTAAAACGTAGTTATCATCAAGCTGGGTTTTATCTACTATTGGATTTATAAGGTCATCCATTGTGTTTGTATGCTGTTTAGACTGTGCTTTTGCTCTTCTTGCAAGTTCTGCAATATCACTTGAGTTCTTTGCCTGCTTTTTAAGCTTTTCAATTTCATCAAGAAAGTATGCAGATTCTCTTCTTGCCTTTTCAACAATTTGCATTGCCTGAGAACGTGCTTTTTCAAGCTCTTTATCCTTAAGTTCATCGATGCTTTGACGAATTTGCTCTGCATTTTCCTGTGCCTGTCTTGCTTTTTCGCTCATTTCTTGTGCCAATCTATGCTCTTGCTCCATCTCTATTCTGCTTTGCTCCAGCTTATCAATAACATCTTCAAAGCGGCTGTTTTCAGCAGAAACAAGTTCTCTTGCCCTATCAACCACCTGTTTTTCCATTCCGAGTCTTTCGGAAATTGCAAAAGCATTTGAACGTCCCGGAACACCAATCAACAACCTGTATGTCGGACGCAATGTTGCAACGTCAAATTCGCAGCAACCATTTTCCACTCTATTTGTTTCAAGTGCATAAGCCTTTAGCTCTGCGTAGTGTGTCGTAGATGCTATTTTTGCACCCTGCAAGTGGAGCCTTTCCAGAACTGCCATAGCCAGTGCAGCACCTTCTATTGGGTCTGTACCCGCTCCAAGCTCATCAATTAAGACAAGTGCTTTTTCATCTGACTCTTCAATAATATTTATTATGTTTTTCATATGAGATGAAAAAGTGGACAAAGACTGTTCAATACTCTGCTCGTCTCCTATATCTGCAAAAACCTTTTCAAACACAGACACTTTACTATTGTCCGCTGCGGGTATCATAAGCCCACACATTGCCATTAAAGTAAAAAGTCCGATAGTTTTTATTGAAACGGTTTTACCGCCCGTATTTGGACCTGTTATAACAAGCGTATCAAATTCTTCCCCAAGCCTTATATTTGTCGGCACAACCTTTTTGGGGTCAATTAGAGGGTGTCTTGCAGATTTTAAATCTATTATACCTTTGTCGTTAAGCACCGGAATTGATGCCTTCATAGCATAACCCATCTGTGCTTTTGCAAATATCAGATTAAGCTCTACGGCACATTCATATGAGCCCTTTATGCTTTCTGCAAACGAACCCGCTTCAACTGAAAGTTCGCACAAGATACGCTCAATCTCATCTCTCTCTTTGCTTATAAGAACTTTTATTTCATTATTTGCTTCAACAACAGACATCGGTTCAACAAACACCGTTGAACCACTTGAAGATGTGTCGTGTACAAGCCCCGGAACCTCTGACTTGCACTCATATTTAACAGGGACAACATATCTTCCGTTTCGCATTGTAACAATAGATTCCTGCAAAGCCTTTTGGTAGTGAGATGAACGAATTATTCTGTCAAGCTGTTCCCTTACCCTTAACTCCTGCTGTCTCATCCTACGACGAATATCTGCAAGTTCAGGAGATGCATTATCAGACATTTCATCCTCTGACATTATAGATGAGAATATTTTTTCTTCAAGATATTTATTAGGATAAAGTGAGTTAAAGTAAACGTCTAAGCTTGTGCTTACACCTGAACATTTAGAACGCCAATCCTGCAACATCCTTATAGTCCTAAGAGTTGAACCTATGTTAAGTAAATCTCTCATACTCAAAGTTGCTCCGCTATCGGCAAGGCTAAGTGGACTATTTACATTTTTCAGTCCTCCAAAAGAAGGACCTCCGAAACGTGCCAAAAGGTCATAGGCATCCCTTGTTTGGTTTACAAGTGCCTGAGCAAGAGATATGTTGGATTGTGGCTCAAGGTTTAATGCAAGCTCCTTTGCATCATCACAAGTTGTATGATGTGCAAGCATCGCAAGGACCTTGTCGAGCTCTATTGATTTATAATGTCTGTTTTCTTGTGTTTTCATATATTTTCTCCATAAACGCTATAATAAAAATCAAGTGTTTTATAAGGCCTCTGCGTCTGTTGCATAAGATATTTCTCCGTAACAAACGACAAGGACTTAGCACCATCTTCTGAAAGATTAAAATCAAAGACTTTTTCAAACTCCGAGTAAATTATGTATCTCATTGCAGAAACAACGCCTTTGGAAAGCTTTATTCCGCTAATATCCGTTCCACATTCCGAACAAAGAATAGTTCCGTTTTCGAGATTAAAATACATCATATCACTTTCAAACTCACCACACTGAGAGCAAGCAAGTAAATCCGGCATATATCCCGAAATTGACAAAGAACGAAGTTCTAAGGTCGCCTTTATCAAAAGTGGATTTTTTTTGCCCTTACAAAGCATATACAAAGAATTTAAAAGAAGCCGTAAAAACTCCTGAGCATTGTCCTCTTGCGGTGAAAGTTCTGCCGAAGCCTCTGCAAGGTAAAGTGCAAGAGACAAATTTTCGATATTATTTCTCAAATCAAAAAACACTTCAATTGCTTCCGCAGTATCAACAACATAGCTGTCTTTTGTGCGGTACAGAGTGAAGTGTGAATAGCTCAAAAGCTGAGTTGAGCTTAAAGACTTACTTTTAATTTTTTTTGCACCTCGAACAAAAGCCCGTAACAATCCATAATCCCTTGTAAGGATTGTTACAAGCCTATCTGCCTCACCTATATTCTGCTCTTTTATTACCAGTCCGTCCGTCTTTATGTGCATTTTTTGATTCTCCTCGTACGTGTTCCACACAATTTGACAGGCTACTTTTATAGCTGATATAGTCTTGAATTGATCCGCTTTTTGCAAATGTATCCCAGTTGGAGTTTATCATATTCATAAAACGCACCTCCGATATGTTGTACTATTAATTTTCCATATAAGAGTGTTTTTATGAAAGGTAATTTTTTAATCTAATCCAAAATTATGGATTAATCCATCTCTATTTCTCCAGCCTTCTTTTACCTTTACCCAGCACTGAAGATTTATATGACAGTCAAAAAATTTCTCCATATCCTGCCTTGCATAGGTTGAAACTTTTTTCAGCATTGCTCCCTGTTTACCTATTATTATACCTTTATGACTATCCTTTTCGCAATATATAATTGCTTCAATGTCTAAAATATCACTATTTTCACGTTCACGCATTTTTTCGATACTCACAGCAGTGCCATGCGGTATTTCTTTATCGAGTAATCTTAAAAGCTTTTCCCTTATAATTTCTGCCGCAATAACTCTTTCCGGTTGGTCGGTTAAAGTATCTTCCGGAAAATAGTGGATTGAAGGCTGAGCAAGCTTTTTAAGCTCGTCCTTTAATTCTTCAATTCCGTCTTCTTTTACAGCTGATGTAGGTACAATTGCTTCAAACTTATAAAGGCTTGACAATTGAGCAATTCTAAGTGCCAAGTCCTCTTTGTTTTTCATTGTATCTATCTTATTTATCGCAAGGATAACGGGCATTTTCTGCTTTTTAAATTTTTCTATAAGTTCTTTTTCTGTATCTCGAAGCTCTCCATAAGGTTCAACAACGAAAAGGCAAGCATCTACTCCTGATATACTATCGCTAACTGCCTTTACCATTTTTTCGCCAAGCTTTGTACGGGGTCTGTGGTATCCAGGTGTGTCCGTAAACACAAGCTGAGCTTCATTTTCTGTAAGAACTCCCATAATTTTTGTTCTTGTAGTCTGAGGTTTATCAGATACGATTGCTATTTTTTGCCCAAGCACATCGTTAAGCAGCGATGATTTGCCTACATTAGGGCAACCTACGATTGCAATAAATGCTGTTGTGGTATTATTATTTGTCATATTTTCTCCTATACATAAAGCTAAACGGCTTGTATTAACCAAGCCGTTTAGCTGATTTTTTATTCATCATTATCGTCCATATAATAGCTTCCATCTCGCTGAAGTCCAAGCTTTGTAAGAACCTGCTCTTCCTTTTCACGCATTCTCAAAAGCTCTATTCCACCTGCTTCGTGGTCATATCCCAACAAGTGCAACATTGAATGGACGGAGAGATATCCTATCTCTCTTTGAATGCTATGTCCATACTTCTCAGCTTGCTCCATAGCCTTTTCAACCGATATAACAATATCACCAAGCATCTGATCGCCTGTGTCGTGATTTATATCGTATGTACCATCTACGCCAAGAGGAAATGATAAGACATCTGTATCTCTGTCTATATTACGATACTGTTTATTGAGCTTCCTTATCTCTTCATTATCAACAAACCTAACACTAACCTCTGCATTGCCCTCAAAATCTTCGACGGTTAGTACGGCTGTACAGCAGCGCCTTATAAGCATACGAACGCCTTTGGGGATTTTTACTTCTTTCTGGTCATTTGTTATTATTACCTTTACTTTTTCAGCCACCAAAACCAATCCTTTCGTTTTTTCGTTTTTATAAAAATTAGGAGTATACATTAGAAATATTTTTCTTGTTTTCTCTATTTTTTCTTATCTTCGCTTTTTTCATAAGCCTTTATTATTTCTTGAACCAACCTGTGTCTTACAACATCACGTGCATCTAAATTAATTATTTTTATATCGTCTACCTTTTTTAATATTTTTATTACCTCTTTTAGTCCTGAATGCTTTCCACCGTTCAAGTCAATTTGGGTTATATCTCCCGTAACAACAACCTTTGAATTAAATCCAAGCCGTGTTAAAAACATTTTCATCTGTTCGGGAGTTGTATTTTGTGCCTCATCAAGAATTATAAAACTATCGTCAAGTGTTCTTCCACGCATATAGGCAAGAGGCGCAACTTCTATTGTGCCTCTTTCAAAATGTTTTTGAAAGCTGTCTGCACCAAGCATATCAAAAAGTGCGTCGTAAAGAGGACGAAGATACGGGTCAACCTTTTGTTGCAAATCTCCGGGCAAAAAGCCAAGACTTTCACCTGCTTCAACTGCCGGACGAGTAAGAATTATTCGGCTTACTTCCTTTGCCTTAAACGCCTTTACTGCCATTGCAACCGCAAGATAAGTCTTTCCGGTTCCTGCAGGTCCAACTCCAAAAACTATTGTATTGTTTCTAATTGCATCAAGATATTTTTCCTGACCCAATGTTTTTGCTTTAACGGGTTTACCTTTTGACGTTATGCAGACGCAATCAGCCATCATAGCAGAGAGTTTATCACTTGTGCCATCTCCGACAAGGGACATGACATATCTTACATTTTGTTCATCAAGAGTTTGTCCTTTTTTCATTATCAAAAGCAATCCATCAATTGCTTTCGATGCGTTATTAACCTTTTCCTCTTCTCCTAATAGCTTTATCTGTGAGCCACGGCTTATTAACTTAACATCATATTCATTTTCAATAAGCTTAATATTCTCATCAAAACTGCCAAACAAGCTAATCAGCTGTTCAAAGTTTTCAATGTCAATAGTTTTTTCTGCCATTAGGACTCTCCTTCTTGAGATTAACATATACTTTTATTTACATAATAGCATATC
>CAYMZO010000073.1:0-6163 GCA_964394885.1 uncultured Eubacteriales bacterium
ATTATAAAAAAGCTATAATATGTCTGATTTTAACTATGACACTTATATCTATGCTTGCACTGCCAACATTTGCAATGCAGATTTTTATACGAAATCAAGCAGGAAAGAACATTACACTTGATGTTGAACCAACCGACACTATACTTAACCT
The DNA here is from genome assembly GCA_964394885.1 of uncultured Eubacteriales bacterium. GTDB lineage: Bacteria > Bacillota > Clostridia > Oscillospirales > Acutalibacteraceae > RZYX01. The sequence continues at coordinate 152 of CAYMZO010000073.1, forward strand.
AAAGGAAAAAGTCAAGGACAAGGAGGCAGTTCCTGTTGACCAACAACGGTTGATTTTTGCAGGAAAAGAATTGCAAGATAACAAAACACTTTCAGATTATAATATTCAAAAAGAATCTACCATTCATCTCGTTCTAAAGGTAAATCATACTTTTGAAAGTGCTTGGACTTCAGATGAAACCAATCATTGGCACAAATGCAGTGATACCGGCTGTACAGAAACTTCAGACCTTGCAACCCATACTTGGGACACAGGTACGGTACAAACAGCTGCCACTCATACAACTACCGGCACGATGCTTTTTAAATGCACGGTCTGTAATTATGAAAGAGCAGAGATTATTCCCGTAATCAGTTCCCCTTCATTTGGCTCGTGGATGAAATATGATGAAAATAGTCATTACAGAGTTTGCAATGTGGACGGGCATAAAGAGTTTGAAAATCACACTTGGGATACAGGTGTTATTACAAAAGAAGCCACTCCAACAGCTAAAGGAGAAAAGATCTTTACCTGCACTGTTTGTAAAGAAACAAAAACCGAAGTCATTCCGGAAACTGCTACTCCACTTACAAATGATAATACACAGATAACATTTTATTCTGCTTTAGTTGTAATTTCATTGTTCTCAACCATATCTTTAACATATATTGAAATACACAGGAAGAGTGAAAAATACTACAAATAAAAATCATCAAACAGTAATATCTTAAAGATTATACTTATAACAAACGGCAGAGGTTAACCTCTGCCGTTACTTTTTATATTTTTTTCTTTAACATATCGGGATTGGAAGCAAACTTAATTGCATTTTCCTTACTTATTCGTCCTTCTTTATATAAACTATATATACTTGTATCCATTGAAACCATACCTTCGGCTGCAGACGTTGCTATTACGGTATCTATCTGATGAACCTTAGATTCTCTTATCATATTTCTTATTGCACTGTTAAGATTCATAACTTCAAATGCAGGGACAAGTTCCCCGTCAACCGTTGGAATAAGCTGCTGGGAAACAACAGACTGAAGAAGTTGTGCAAGCTGTACTCTAATCTGCTGTTGCTGATTGGGTGGAAAAACATCTACAACTCTGTCTATTGTGTTTGTAGCTCCAACCGTGTGCAATGATGAAATCACAAGATGCCCTGTTTCTGCTGCTGTCATAGCTATTTTTATAGTTTCATAATCTCTCATTTCACCAACAAGTATAACGTCAGGAGATTGACGTAAGCACGCACGAAGTGCTGTTACATAATTTTCTGTATCCGTTTCAATCTCTCTTTGACTGATAATACTTTTTTTATTGCGATGAAGATATTCGAGGGGTTCTTCAAGCGTTATTATATGCCCGTTACGGGTACTGTTTATTCTATCTATTATGCAGGCAAGTGTTGTTGATTTTCCTCCTCCGGCAGGACCGGTAACAAGGACAAGACCTTTTGTCTTTTCCGCAACGTCCATAACCTGCTCAGGTATTGAAAGCTCTTTATAGTCGGGTATATCAAACGAAACAAGCCTTATAACAGCTGCAAACGAGCCACGTTGCTTATATGTGCTGACACGAAATCTTGAAAGTCCGCTGATTGCAAGAGAAAAATCATCGTCGCCTGTATTCTCAAGCTTTTGAATTGGTCTGCCTGCCTTTTCATAAATCTGGGTTATAATTCTTTTTGCCGTTTCAGGAGTAATCTTTTCGTCGTCTTGAGGAACTATCATTCCATTAAGCTTATAGGAAAGTGGTAGGCTTGCAAGCACAAAAATATCAGACGCCTGCTGATGAACCGCTCCACTCAAAATATCCATTAAATTAATCATAAATTAAATATCCTCTCTTGTTTTTATCCCTGCCATACTCCTATATCATTATCAGGTTCCCATTCTGCAGTTGTAACAACTTCCCAGCTTTCTATTTTTACAGACTTTCCATCACAATTCAACTTAGCTGTAAGCTCTTGACCCTTGTCTATATTTTCAACATAGGATATATCGAGTTGTCCATTTTTTTCAGTTACCTTCATTGTATCGGAAAGTGCCAAGACTTGAGCTTTGATTTGCTGTATATCAGAGCTGCTGTCTACAATTTCATATATTTTTGAAAGTGTATCACAGGCACTGGCATCGGCAGAATAGTAATCCTCAACATTCGAAAGTGATTTTTTTGCAAGCGAACTTTCAGCATTTGCCGAAACAAGTGTCAGCACTGCAAAAATCGTAAGACATAGTACAGAGAATACCATAATAATGGATGCACCGCCGATATTTACACCGGCTGATTTTCTCTCATTTGCCATTTTGGTTCCTCCTTTTATCCTATTTTTTCGTGTGCTGAAACAACTTCTAATTCGGTTAATGTATCTCCGCTTTTTCTTTCAACTTTTATTTTTCCAGTTGTCTTATATGCATTTTCATCTTTTATTTTTAAAGTGAGAACATATTTGGATTTGCTCTTTGAATCTGTGGCACACCAATCAGAATCAAAATACACAACAACCCCATCTTTTGATTCTTTTCCATTCATAGCACTTGAAATCTTTAATGCATCTCCGTTATACGCCTTAAAGCTGTCTGCACAGCTCTGTGCAACAAAGGATGCACTGCTGATATCACGACTATAATCAGACTTTATTTTTGCTGTACTGAACACCTTCATACAAATTGCTGCTGAAATTGAGAAGAATAAAATTACAATAATCAGTTCCATAAGAAAAAGGCCCGACTTTGAACGGCTGTGCTTATTCATTATCTGCACCTCCGTTTTCACTCATTGTTCCTATTATTATTGTAGACGAATCACCATTTGTTCCTGTACATTTTATTTTAATAAGACCCGAGTCTTTATCTACATTGGCAAACTGAAGATTCTTTGCCTCAATAATATCTGTTCCGCTTTCTTTTGAAAAAGCTGCTCCCTTTTCACAAAACAATTCCTTAACGTGTCCGTCATAAAAATATATAAGTGTATTATATTCTTTATTGTTTATCTCATCCTCTAAAGCAAGTGCAGGTGTTCCGTCAAACTCTGTGATATACACAGCATTATCACTGTCGCAATGCCTTACTTTTTGAGAAATATATGAAAGACAAGTTCTCTCCTCATATCTTTCCTGCATTATCCTTGCAGTTTCCTTATAAACATTTGCACCGGACATTAAGACAAAAAGTATTGTTGCCGCAAAAACACAAAACAGCACCAGAACAAAAACGGTATCAACTGAATATGAACGTTCTTTCTTCATTTATCCCTGCACCTCCTCGGTGCCGACTTCTAAAACAGTAATCTCCGGCATTATATTTGTTGCAAAAATATTGTATTGAACATAATATTTCTTTTCGTCTATCTTAATTCCATAATTATCTTCGATGTATTCTATATTCTGAGGATAATTGCCTTCCAAGGCATAACAGCTTACAACTGCTCTGCGAATACTTTCTTCAAGCACTCGCTTTTCTTCAGCCTTGCTGTTTATCTCAGCATCGCCAAGCCCCCAAAGGAACAGCCCGAATATTGTGGCGAAAAGAATTATTGACAACAAATGGCCCTTAAGGACAGACCACGGAGACTGCTTATTTTTAGTTTTATTCATAATGCATTCTCTCCTATCGGTTACTTTTTACCACAGATTATCCTATCGTAGACATAATTCCCATTAGTGGCAACATTACGGATAACAAGATAAGGCCTACAATCAAAGACATTATAATAACCAATGTAGGTTCAACTCTATTGATTACTCTCTCAATATTCTCATCAACGTCTGCTTCGCTTCTTCTTGCTATTTCTGACATAACAGTATCTGCTGTTCCTGTTTTAAATCCAACAGACAGCATACGGCAATAAAGACTTGAAAATATATCTGATTTTGAAATTGCATCTACAAACGGTTCACTCTGTGCCATAAGCTTTCTGCAATTATCTATTTTAGATTTCATACTTGCATTATCTGTTATACGCTCAACCATATCAAGAGACTCATCAGTATCCAGTCCGCTTGCAAGAGTCATTGCCATTGCCGACGCAAATCTTGCAGATGCAATTCTTTTATTAAGACCTCTTGAAGCTGTCATTTTATTATACAATGCAGATGCCTTTGAACGCCAAGACGGTACAAGACTTATTATAAATGCTATCAATGCTATTGCTGCAATTACGCCAAATATTATAAAAGAATACTTAGAAAGTCCTTTTCCGAAATTCATTAAACTTAGTGCAACAGGAGACATCTGTGCTCCAAGCTGATTGAAAACATCATTGAATATAGGCAGAACACGAGTTATAAGTACGATAATTACCAGCAACAACATAAGCATTAAAACCGCAGGATATACAACTGCATTTTTTATACTTTTTGAAATCTGTTCCTGCCTATCGTAATGTTCTGACAAAGCTCTTAAAACGGACTCTGTTCGTCCTGTTTTTTCTCCTATTTCAATCATATCTACAACATATTTAGGAAAGCAGTTTGATTCTTCCATTGCAACGTGAAGTGCAACACCTGTATCAACTTTTTCGAAAAGAGATGAAAGCATTTCTTGTTTCTGCTTGTCGGTTTCGTCATCCTTTAGCATAGATAATCCTTCATTAAGAGAAATACCCGCCTTCATTACAAGGCTCAACTCCATACAAAGTGAAGAAAGATATGGACCGCTTAATGTTTTGCTGCTCATACAAAAACCTCCGTGATAGTTTTATTAATAGTAGTACACTGCCGAATAATTTGAAGTATTATTAATGTAACTCATAATAGATGCGCTCTGTTTGCCCGTTGACGCAAACGTAGGATCCATAAGCTTCCATGAATTTCCGTCAAAGTATATCGCTCCGTTTATCCACCCGACATTTCTTATATAAACATTAATCCAAGCGTGATATACAGACTGAGGACTCGACTTTGCCCAGCCGACAACCAGCTTGCAGGGAATGTTTTGGGACCTTAGCATAGCCGCCATTATTGCTGCATAGTCAAAACATATTCCTGTTCTCTGCGAATAAACTGCATTTAAGTTTGGCACATATCCGCTTTGAACTGTATTTGCCTTATTATAATCGTATGTGAAATTGTTAATAACAAAGTTATAAATTTGATTAAGCTTTTGCAAATCGGTAGAACAGCCGGTACTAAGACTTGCAGCCTTTAAAACTGCCGATGTGCTTCCATTATAATTTACGAACTGGTTTGGCCTTAAAAATGGAGCAAACTGGCTTGAAAGAGAAGCACCAACATCAGCTGAAAGTGCCAAGCTATAACTATTACCCGAAATATTCTCAAGAAGCTGTATTGTGTATGTACCGCTTCCGAGACTCAACGGAAACACTTCATATCCACCACTTGTAGAAAGGTCGTATGTATACGTTGTGCCTTTAATTATTCTCAATTTAACCTTTGACGAGTATCCTGTATATCTTGCCATAATGTATCCGTCCGAGGTGTTTGAAGCATCAATTACACCATATTCATTTGAATAAACCACAGTTCCCGATGCAACAGTAGAGTAAATTACCGGAGAGGCATACGGTGCATTTGCCACAGGTGGAGCTTGAGTTGCCACGGTTGAAGATTTTGAGGTGCTTTCTCTTCTTGTTGTTGTAGAACTACGTCTGGTAGTTGTTTTTTTATTGCTTGATGAAGAGTGATTTCCGGATGCACTGCCACTTGAACCTGAACCGGACGATTCATTTTTAGAACTTGTCCCACTATCTTTGTCCTTCTCAGTTGATTTTTCACTCTCATTAGAAGATGCACCTTGCGATGTTGTAACTTTTGTTTCTTCGTTGTCCTTATCCTTATCATCACAAGCAGAAAGGCATGGCAAAAGTAACGCTATGCAAAGTACAAGCGCTATAATTCTATTTGAAATTTTAACGTCTATTAAACGATTCATTGCCATTAGTCCTTTTCATTTTTATCTATAATATTAAATTATAATACAAAACAACTAAAAAATAAACATAAAAACGGATTTTTTTACAAATATCTGTGAAGAAAAATCCATTTTTGTTATTGAAACCATTTTG
>CAYMZO010000074.1:0-6162 GCA_964394885.1 uncultured Eubacteriales bacterium
TACCTTTCTTTTTCATAAGACAACCATCCTTTTCAAAAAATACAGTTAAATTATACATTATATTCAATGAAAATTCAATAATTTTATCAATAATATTAAAACCGAACACTATAAATGTGTTCGGTTCTTTTAAAAATCTTGTATTATTTTTCCGTCTTGAACCCTTACAATTCTTTTAGCAGTTTGTGCAAGTGAATCGTCGTGAGTAATTAAAATTATGGTTTTACCTTCATCGTTAAGTCCGTAGAGCATATTCATAACCTCTTTGCCTGAAGAGGAATCTAAGTTTCCTGTTGGCTCATCAGCAAGAATTATTGGTGGCTTTGCTGCAAGAGCACGAGCAATGGCAACCCTTTGCTGTTGACCTCCGGAAAGCTGAGATGGCAAGTGATTTAGTCGTTTTTCAAGACCAACGTGGCATAGAGCATCAACTGCAAGCTTGGTTCGCTCATCTTTTTTTAATCCTCGATATATCAAAGGTAACTCGACATTTCCACAGGCAGTAAGGCTTGGAATAAGGTTGAAACCCTGAAAAATAAATCCTATTTGACGATTTCTGATATCGGATAGGGTGTCATCATTCAGCGATGACACATCTTGACCGTTTAAATAATAGTTGCCATTTGTAGGGCTATCTAAAAGACCGATTATATTCATTAAGGTAGATTTACCTGAGCCTGATTGACCTACAATTGCAACAAATTCACCATATTCAATCTGTAAAGAAATGTCATCAAGTGCTTTTACTGCATTTTCACCTGAATTGTATATTTTTGAAATGTCATCAAGTTTTATAAGGCTAAATTTTCTCACCCCTTTTTAGTATCTGATAAATATTATTAACAATTTTTTAAAGGAAAAAACAAAGTCTTTTAAATATGAATAAAAAAAGTAAAATTGTCAAAAATAAACAGAGAAAAAACAGATAAAGGAAGTGTGTTTTATGCCGTTAACCAATAAAGAGTATGATGAGATGGCGAAAAAAGCATCGCCACCTTCTCCAAAGCTAAAAAACTCATTAAATGCTTTTTGGATTGGCGGACTTATTTGTACAATAGGTCAGTGCTTTCGCACATATTACGAATATCTTCAGCTTACGGAAGAAGAAGTTAAAGTTGCAGTATCTGTAACGCTCATTGTTATAACTGCTATTTTAACTGCAATAGGAGTTTTTGATGAAATTGCAAGAGTTGCCGGAGCAGGAACAATAGTACCTATAACCGGATTTGCAAATTCAGTGGTTTCTCCTGCAATGGAGTTTCAAAGTGAAGGCAGAATACTCGGAACAGGTGCAAATATGTTTAAAATAGCAGGACCTGTAATAGTTTACGGTTGTAGCACAGCTGTTCTATATGGCTTAATATTGTGGATTTTTAAGCTGTATTAAGGAGGTTAAAATATGGCAATAAAAAATGGACAATATACATTTATTTTACCCACAAAGCCTGCAATTATAGGAAGTGCAGGTGTGGTTGGAAAAAAAGAGGGTGAAGGACCCTTAGCTGAGGAATTTGATTATATATTTGAAGATGCCACTATCGGAGAGGATTCTTGGGAAAAAGCAGAGAGTGCTATTCATCGTGAAGCGGTTACAAGAGCTATGGAAAAGGCTCAAAAAACCCCATCACAAATTGATATGTTATTTTCGGGAGATTTGCTTGACCAAAGTATTGGAACGACATTTAGTATAAAGGAAATGGATATTCCGTTTGCAGGTCTTTATGGAGCTTGCTCAACAATGTCATTGTCGCTTGCAATGGCAGGACTTTTAACAGACAGTGGTGTAATTGAAACCGCAATAGCAGCTACATCTTCACATTTTTGCTCGGCAGAAAAGCAGTTTAGGCAACCACTTGAATATGGCGGTCAAAGACCTCCAAGTGCACAGTGGACAGTTACAGGAGCAGGTGCTGCGGTGGTTGAAAAAGGCGGACAGGGAGTATCTATTGAAGCGGTTCATATTGGAAGAATGCAGGACAAGGGGATTAAAGATTCAAACAATATGGGAGCTGCAATGGCACCGGCAGCAATGGAAACAATAGCTTCTTTCCTTACGGATACAGGCACTCAGCCACAGGATTACGATATGATTTTGACAGGGGATTTAGGAAGAGTTGGTTCAACGCTTTTGTTAGAACTTCTTAATTTGGAGAAAAATATTGATATAAGTGGAGTTCACTATGATTGCGGAACAATGATATATGATTGTGAGGCACAAGATGTTAACTCAGGTGGTTCCGGTTGCGGATGCAGTGGTTCGGTTGTTTGCTCGTATATAATAAACAGGTTGGCACAGAAAAGCCTTAATAAGGTACTGTTTGTTGGAACAGGAGCACTTATGTCGCCGGTATCATCATTGCAAGGAGATTCAATTCCATCAATTGCACATGCGGTACTATTGACTTCGGGAGGATAAAATATGATTCAATCAATATTAAGAGATTTAAGAATAGCAACATTTGCGAGTAAGGCGATTAGTGTGCTTACCGTTATTAAAAGAATAATAATAACCGCTATGGTTGTTTTGTTTGCTACTCAGATAGGAAAATTATTAATAAAGGAAAAGGCAGTATACTCTTCTTGAATGAGGTGTTTTAATGGACTATTTAATGTTTTTAAAGGCTTTTGTAGTGGGTGGATTAATATGTGTAATAGGTCAATTGCTTATTGACTATACAACACTTACGCCGGGAAAAATACTCGTAGGATTTGTAACGGTTGGAGTAATACTCGGGGCAGTCGGAGTTTATGAACCTTTAGTAAAATGGGCAGGAGCGGGTGCAACAGTACCGCTTTCCGGATTTGGATATGCTCTTGCAGATGGTACAAAAAAGGCAATAAAGGAAGATGGTCTTATGGGAGTAATAACAGGGCCATTATGTGCAGGCTCAGCGGGTATAATGGCAGCAGTTTTTAGCGGACTTGTAGCTTCATTCATAACAAAGCCAAGAGCAAAGTAGTAAGGTTTTCTTGTGTTTATAAAAAGAATAAAGCACTCCGCAATTTTAGCGAAGTGCTTTTGTTTTATTAATAATATTATGTATTATGCGAACTTATGATGCACACTGCTCACAGATTTCTTCTGAAATAAATTCATCATCTTCACTGTTAAAAGAAGCAAATCTTACTTTGTTGTCAGCTTCAATGCTTTTTTTGTTAAGATACTTTTCAACAAAAACATAAACAGCACCAAAAACAGCAGCAACGGATAAAATAATTGAAACTACTTTCATTACTTTTTTAAAATTCATAGCAGACACTCCTTACAATTATTAAACTATACAATTTAATTATACATTATGTTAAACAAAAGTCAATAATAATTTGGGCTTAGACAGATGTGTAAAAAAGGTGATAACTTAATTAAATAGTGTAGTTTAAAATTTGAAAGTATTTTTGCTGGAAAATAAAAAACGACGCAATAAGCGTCGCTTTATGGTTTGCTAAACGTAATGTCAGATTAGTTGCATTTTGAAGCAAGAGCTGACTTTTTACGAGCGGCATTATTCTTATGAAGAAGCCCCTTAGCAGCAGCTTGGTCAATCTTCTTAATTGCGATTTTTACAAGCTCATCTCTATTTTCCGCACCAGATTCAATTGCGGCATTAGCCTTCTTGACAGCTGTTTTAAGAGCAGAATTTTTAGACTTATTACGCTGTGTCTTTGTCTGATTAACAAGAACACGCTTTTTTGCTGATTTAATGTTAGGCATAACTACACCTCCTTTAGCAACTGTACAGGAATATATGATAACACCATTTACCACAAATTGCAATATATTTTTTTGTTCATTTTATTTTATTTTTAACCTATAAATCCAATAATAAACATTATAGAAAAAGATAGGGAGGTAACAAGATGAATTTCAGGACAGACTTAGCACTTGAAAGACAAGAGGAATATGGCGATTCCGAAATAAAGGGCGTAAAGCATACTCAAAGAGAAAATGAAACTTCTAAAATAACAAAGATAGAGGTGCTTAACGAACAAGGCGAAAAAGCCATAGGAAAGCCAAAAGGAAATTATATTACTGTTGAAGTACCAAACTTTTCTAAAGATGGAGAAATACTTGATGATAGAATGACCGCAATAAAGGATGAGCTTGAAAGTCTTATTCCAAAAGAAGGACTTGTTATGGTTGTCGGACTTGGAAATGAAAATATAACACCCGACGCATTGGGTCCAAGAGCCGTTGATAAGATTATTGCAACAAGACATATAAGTCCTGAGCTTGCAAAATCAGTTGGACTTGAGGATTTAAGGATGGTGGCAGTTGTTTCTCCCGGAGTTTTGGGTCAAACGGGCATAGAAACTGGCGAGATAATAAAAGGTATTGCCAAAAGTGTAAAACCGGCAGCAATAATTACAATAGATGCTCTTGCATCCAGAAGACTGTCAAGACTTGGCTGCACAGTTCAAATTGCAGATACAGGAGTAACTCCGGGCTCGGGTGTTGGCAACGCAAGGGCTCAAATAAACAAAGAAACAATAGGTGTTCCTGTAATTGCAGTTGGAGTTCCTACGGTTGTTGATGCCGTAACACTTGCCTATGACCTTTTAGAAGGAGATGAAAGTGAGCAGGAATTATCGGCAAAACTTGAGGGCAAGGGAACACAAATGATTGTTACTCCAAGAGAAATTGACTTAATGATTGACAGAGCCGCAAAGCTTCTTGCACTTGCAATAAACAGTGCACTTCAACCCTCACTTTCTGTTGAAGATATAATGGCAATGACCTCATAATTTAATGGCTTTTGGCATACATTTTATTAAGTCTTTTATAATTTGATTTGAAAGATTTAGTAACTTTTGGAGGCCAATAAGGTGAAAAAACAAAAGACATCTTCTAAAAGGGCAAATTTGGTTTTAACACTTTTTTTGCCTTTGTGCATTATAATAACTGCCACTTTTATAGCTAAGCCTTTTTCCGAAAAGTACGGAGGACTGTTTCTTACGCTTGCAGGAACAGCAATTCCCGAAGGCTCAATAAATATGGTAAAGTCGGAGCTTTCAGCCGGACTTGACACCTCAGTACAGTCTGTTTCAAGTCAGACAAATATAAAAGATACAAAATCGGAAAAGGAAAATCAAAACACAATAGTTGATACTCAATATGTTCAGACAAAAACCCCAGACGATATTTTGGCACTAATAGAAGAGGCAAAAGTAAATCAGGCAAAGGCAAAAAACTCCGGCAAAATAGTAGAAAAGACCTATGTAAACGAAGGCGTTAGTGCAACATATCAAAACGTTAAGGTAAAAAATGTAACTTACACAAAGTCTGTTGATATTAAGTCTACACTTTCAAAACAGGCAGATTTAAAAATTGATGATAAATCCAAACCCACCGTGCTGATTTTTCACACTCATACGACAGAGGCGTATGAAATGTTGGATAGGGGTTGGTATTCAACTGATTTTACAACAAGAAGTAAAAATCCAAAGACTAATATGGTAAGAGTCGGAGATGCAATAAAGCAAAGATTGGAAGCCGCCGGATTTGTTGTACTGCACGACACAGAAATTCACGACACATCATATAACGGCTCCTATGCCCGTTCAAGAGAGAGCATTGAAAAATATAAAAAGCAATATCCAAACCTTAAGGTAATTATAGATGTGCACAGGGATGGCATATTAAATAAAGACGGGGTAAAAACAAAACCGGTGGCCAATATAAGCGGAAAAAAGGCGGCACAAATTATGATAATCACCGGTTGTCAGGATGGAAAGGTTACAGATTTTCCAGACTGGGAACAAAACCTTGTATTTGCCTTACAACTTCAAAAAAAGGCAGAGGATATGTATCCGGGACTTATGAGGCCTGTGTTTTTTAGCCCAAGAAAATATAATATGGATACATCTCATTGTGGTGTGTTGTTAGAAGTGGGTAGCGATGCCAATACTCTTGAAGAAGCAGTATATTCAGGAGAATTAATCGGAAATGCTTTAGGCTCATTGATGAACGATTACGTATTACAATAAAGGATGATATAATGAAAAGAATTTTAAGGGTTTATTCTGTTTTAACTACAATATGCCTGTGCGTTACAATGCTTTTTGTAGGTGTAGTTATAGCAGAAAATAACACAAGGAAATTGAGCTTTGGAGAAGAAAAAGAAACGGTACAAATATATAATACCAGCGATGAAAAAGTTGGAG
>CAYMZO010000075.1:0-6083 GCA_964394885.1 uncultured Eubacteriales bacterium
TTTTATTTTTTATTAATAAAAGCTCATCTTTTGTTATTAGTCGGCATTCACCGGGTAAAAGATTAGCGTCTAAAGGTAAGCTGCCCATTGCCACTCTCTTTAATTCAAGCACTTTATTGCCCGTTGCAGCAAACATTCTTTTTATTTGATGATATTTGCCCTCACAAATTTTTACAACTACTTTAGAAGGTTCCAAGCTGATTAAATCAACCTTTGCACTTAGGCACTGAGTTCCATCAGAAAGCTCTATTCCTCTTTCAAACTGTTCAATATCAGACTGAGTAACCGCTCTTTCAAGAAGTACCTCATAAGTCTTTTCTATATGCTTTTTAGGAGAGAGAATTTCGTGAGCAAAATCTCCGTCATCTGTTATAAGAACAAAGCCTGTGGTGTCTGAATCAAGCCTTCCTGCCGGAAATAAGCCCTTTCTGAAAAACTTATTTGGCACAAGGTCAACAACAGTTTTTGCCTTTTTATCCCTTGATGCAGAAACTACCCCCTGGGGTTTATTGAGCATTATATAAATATTCTTTTTATAATTTATACTAACTCCATCTATCTCAACATCTATCTCATCTGTATCAAATTTTTCTTCGGGCCTTGTTACAGCTTGTCCATTCACCTTGACCAGATTTGACCTTATCAGTCTTTTGGCTTCTGTTCTGGACAAGGTGCCTTGAGATGTTATTATCTTATCTATTCTATCTAACGACATTATACTTCCTCCATTAAAACAGCTTTTCATTGAACTTTAGCTGTTGTTCCTGCGGTTGCAGATGTGCTTTGAGACTGAGATGTTTGTGCCTTAGTTGTGTTTTTATTGTTCTCTTTTTTGGTTGTTGTAATTGCAGAACTTTTTGGCATATCAAAGCCGTGCATAAATCCGTTCAATTCAACAGAGCATACATCTCCGCCTATTACCAAGCCGTCGTATACCAAAAGATTTGCTCGTATACATCCGCTATCGGTAGCATATCCCGGATAATTCTTTATTTCATAAGTCCAGCGTTTAACTCTCATTCCCTTATATTTTGAGAGGTCAAACCCATTATTTTTTTGGATTTTGTTATAATTCTCGTAGGTTTTATCAAACTCAGAAGGTATTATAACTTCGCATACTTCTAAAGGGTCTTTTGATATTTCCCATCCGAATTGCGACAAAAACGCAACTCTTTGCTCTGCATTTTCAGCCTTAAGAGATACTCCGCCTAAATTTGATGTTTCTTTGCTCGTACTTGAAGCAAGTAAGAATGCCACTGCAGCTACAACACAAAGGGCAACCAACAACACAACTTTAACCTTTGAAGACTTTACTGAATATACAAACATAATATCACCCGATAATAATTATGTTTATTAAAGACAAAAAATGCTTGTCTTTACAGTAAAAAGACAATTAATTTATATTTTTTAAAAATAACGGGCTTGCCTATTAGCATGCCCGTTAAGACTTTATTTCTTTTTTGATATTGCAGAGTTAAGACTTCCTTGAACCTTTTTTATTTCATCAAGACTGTTTGAAAGGCTTTGTTCCGCATCAACTATTATGTTCGTTACAAAATCACTTGCAGCTCCCTTTAGCTCGGTAGACCATTTTTTTGCATGGTCCATCATCTCATTCGCTGTTGTTTCAGCGTGCTGGGTAAGCTCTTGTGCATCTCTCATTGTTTTTTCCGCAAGCTCATCTGCCTTTTGCTTTGCGTCCTTTACAAGACTATCTGCAAGAGTTTGAGCCTCTGTTGTTAAAGCTTCTGCCTTTTGTTGGGCCTCTGCAAGAAGAGTTTGAGCTTTTTCCTGAGACTCTTTTGTTAATGTTTCAGATTTTTGCTGTGCGTCTTTTATCAATGTTTCAGCTGCCAATTTACTGTCTTTAGTAATCTGTTCAGACTTTGTCCTGCTGTCCCTTAACAATCGTTCTGACTCCTGCTTAGCATTTCTCATCAATTCTTCTGATTGTCTTTTGGCTTTTGACATCATTTCATCTGACATTCTTTGTGCAGTTTTCGTTATTTCCTGGCTAAGTACTAATTCTCTTGCTTTAAATTCCGCTTTTTCGACAATAAGCTTTGCATCGGAATTTGCCTTTTCCATTTTTAAGCTTGCTTCAGAATCCGCTCTTTCAATTGTCGACTTTGCCCTTTCTTGTGCCCCTGTTAAAAGAGATGTGGCCTTTTCCTGTGCAGTTGACGTAAGATTTTCAGCCTTACTTTCTGCCGAACCAAGAAGTTCTTTAGACCTTCTATCCGAATCCGTTACAAGCTCTTGCCATCTTTTTTCTGCACTCGATATCATTTCTCGACTTCTGGATTCTGAATTAGACAACATTTCCTCAGCTTCACGTTTAGCTTTGTTAATTATCTCTCTTCTTTCAGATGCTACAATCCTTGCCTGTCTGATTTCATCGGGAGTGTTAAGACGTATTTCCTCAATAATATTTCTGATTGAGTCTGCATCGACTACTATTCTATTTGAAAAAGCTATGCTTTTACCATCTTCAAGAAGCTCTTCTATTTCTTCGAGAAAATCTTCTGTGTTCATAGTCTAAAATCAATCCTTTCTCAATCGTTCTAATATATCGTCAAGAATCACCTCTGGAACAAATCCTGAAATATCTCCGCCAAGCTCTCCAACCTGACGTACAAGGCTTGAGCTTAAAAACATATTTTCAGCACTGGCTGTCATAAACATCGTTTCAAATCCATCGTAGAGCTTTTGGTTGGTAAGTGCCTGTTGAAATTCATCTTCAAAGTCAGAAACCGCCCTTAGACCTTTTACGATAGCTGTTGCATCATTTATTTTTGCATAATGTGCAAGAAGTCCGTGATAAACGTCTACCTCAACATTATCAAGTCCCTCAATATCATCTATACTTTTTCTAATAAGTTCGGCTCTTTCCTCTGCCGTAAATACGTGCATACCCTTTTTACGATAGTTAGCCATTACCAAAACTATTACCTTGTCAAAAATCTTTGAAGTTCTTTGTATAATTTCCATATGTCCCAAAGTTACTGGGTCAAAACTCCCCGGACAAATTGCTATTCTCATCACAGAGATACCTCTTTATTTCTATATATTGTTATTTTGGTTTTTCCATATTTGTATTCTCTGAAAATGCTGAAATCCCCTGCACTTAAAGGGAGTTCTTCATTTAGCTGTGTTTCACAAACAATAGTGCCACCCTGCGAAACTTTTTCGCAAAGCAGAGGTAAAACGTCATCAATTATCTTTTTGTTATAAGGCGGGTCTAAAAAGACTATGTCAAAGACATCACGAGAAGTTGCCAAAAAACTTGCAGCATCCGAATTCTTGACTATTGTATTTTTCCCAAGTCCTGTTGATTCAAGATTTTCTTGAATTACCTCGACAGACTTCTTACTTTGGTCAACAAAAGTAACGCTATGTGCACCACGGCTCAAAGCTTCAATTCCAAGCTGACCCGAACCTGCAAACAAGTCCAAGACTCGTCTGCCCTCAAGTTCAAATTGAATAATGCTAAAAATAGCTTCTTTAACTCTGTCGGTTGTAGGTCTTACATCAATTCCTTCAAGGGTAAGAAGTTTTCTTCCCCTTGCAATTCCTGTTATAACTCTCATATACAATAATACCCCATTAAAAATAACTTGTTTTATTATCTCACCATTTAGCTAAATTTGTCAATAATATTAATAAAATGAGAGTATTATTCACATACGAAAATAAGAATATATATCTCTCGCATTTGTAAGGCTAATACCCTTTACACTTGACAATTCTTCAATACTTGCTGACTTTATAGCCTGAATGGTTTTAAATTCTCTTAAAAGAATGTTGGCTTTTGTCTGACCAATGCCATTAATTTGTATCAATGTGCTGTTTCTTGAATTCTTGCTATGCTTTTGATGATGATATCCAATTGCAAATCGGTGTACCTCTTCCTGTATTTTTGACACCAATGTAAACGCTTGCCTCTTTACAGTAATTTCTATTTCACTTCCGCTGTTTGCTATGGCTCTTGTTTTATGCTTATTATCTTTTACCATTCCAAACACAGGAATTTTCAGATTAAATTTTTTCATAACTTCCAGTACAGCATTGAGTTGTGCTTGTCCACCGTCTAAAAGTATTAAGTCGGGTAATTTTCCAAACCCTTTGCCTGTTTCTTTCTGTTCATCGTACCTTGCAAAACGTCTTGACAGCACTTCCTGCATTGCTGCACAATCATCTCCGCCTGGTGCATCTTTTATTTGAAAACGTTTGTATCCCGATTTGAAAGGCACACCGTCCTTGAACACTATCATTCCTGCAACATTATCGCATCCTGCAGTATGAGATATATCATAGGATTCAATATACCTTGGAAGTTCCGATAATCCTAAAAGGCTCGCAAGCTCTGTAAGTGCTTGCAGATTTTTATCTGACCTGCCCGTCTTTTCAAACAGTTTTTCCCTTGCATTTTTTTTGCACATTTCTATTATTCTCAACTGCTCGCCCTTTTGAGGAACAGTCATTGTTACCTTCCTACCGGCTTTATCGCTAAGCCACTGTGAAAGGAGCTGCAAATCTTGTATTTGACCATCAATCGTAATTCTTGGCGGTATCATATCTCTCATTGAATAATAGCTCTTAATTAATTCTGCTCTCATTTTTGGCAAATCTTCATCTTTTTCCAAAATAAAATGTTCTGTATCAACAAGCCGTCCCTGTGAAAATCGAAGTACAGCAACGCAGGCATTCTTTTCACTTTGCTCTATTGCAAAAACGTCCTGTTCTTTTATTCCTGTTGCAATTACCTTTTGCTTTTCATTCATCTTATTAATAGCAATTATTCTGTCCCTTATCCTTGCAGCTTTTTCAAATTCCAAATTTTCAGAATACTGTTGCATTCTTTTTTCCATTTCTTTTATGGACTTTGAGCTACCGCCCTTTAAGAATTCAATAGCATCGTCAATTGCTTCATCATATTCTTCTTTTTTTACTTTACCGCTACACGGAGCACAGCATTGATTTATAAAATAGTTTAAGCAAGGTCTGCCTTTTCCAATATCTCTTGGAAATTCTTTTGAGCATTGAGGCAGTTTAAAAATTTTCTGTGCTTCATCCAACGCCTGCTTAACAATAAATGCACTCGTATATGGACCAATATATTCCGATTTATCGTTAAGCTTTTTCTTTTCGGCAGTGATTTTTCTCCATTCATCATTGCTTATTTTTATATAATGGTATCCCTTATCGTCTTTTAACAGAATATTGTATTTAGGCTTATGCTGCTTTATAAGGCTACACTCTAAAAGAAGTGCTTCAAACTCGCTATCAGTTAAAATATAATCAAAATCATATACATTTGAAACCATTTTAAGGACTTTTATTGTGTGTCTGTTTTGAGAACCAAAATATTGACTTACTCTATTTTTAAGCGACTTCGCCTTGCCTATATATATTATTGTACCCTGTTTGTTTTTCATTATATATACGCCGGGATTTTGAGGCAATCCCATTGCTTTTTTTCTTAAAACAGAAAGTCGTTGATTCATCAAAACACCTCCTTAAAATCGCAAGCCGTTAATCCTATGCAAAAAGGCACATCGCAGGAAGCGATGTGCCAAAATGTAGCATGGAACCTAATTACTCTGCAAAACCTGACTCAACAAGTTTTACAAGTTCTTCGACTGCCTCTTCTTCATCAGAACCGCCAGCCATAATTCGAATCTCTGTGCCGCCCATAATCCCAAGTGAAAGTACGCCCAAAAGACTCTTTGCGTTTACTCTACGCTCATCCTTTTCAACCCAAATAGATGACTTAAACTCATTTGCCTTCTGTATAAAAAATGTTGCCGGACGGGCATGTAAACCAACCTGATTTTGAACTTTTACATCTTTTACATACATAATACATTCTCCCACCAGATAAAATGAATTTTTCGTTTACTGCTACTATTATAATCACAAAACTTGCCGCAGTCAACGCATAAATTTTTTATCAGGCTTTTTTTCCAATAATTCGTATTGTATTCCAAACCTTAAACTAAAGTTTGGCAATTGTTTGTATAGTTTGACCATATTATAGATGTGATTTTTTTGATTTTAGACCCTATATTACATTATTT
>CAYMZO010000076.1:0-6046 GCA_964394885.1 uncultured Eubacteriales bacterium
GTAGCCTATACAATCGGAGCTATTCTATATGCTATGGGTAAAAAAACAAGATATTGCCATTCTACGTTCCATATGTTCGTGCTTGTAGGAAGTATACTGCATTACATTTCTATTCTGTATTTACTTTAATTTTAATGGCTTTTAAGACAACAGATAATATCTGTTGTCTTTTTTTATCCGTCAAACATTTTCTTTAAACGCTGAAGAGCTTTCTTTTCTATTCTTGAGACATAAGAGCGTGAAATACCAAGCATCAAAGCAATTTCTCTTTGAGTCATCGGAACACGGTCAAATAAGCCATATCGCATAATAATAATATTTTTTTCCCTCGGGTCCTTTAATTTACCGACATATTCAATAAGCTGCTCAGATTTTATTTTTAAATCAATATCGTCTGCAATGCAATCACTAACACAAATAATGTCCATTAAAGTCAATGGGTTTCCTTCACTGTCAATATCTATTGGGTCATTAATATAAACATCTTGGGAAGTCTTTTTTCTGCTTCTGAAATACATTAAAATTTCGTTTTCTATACATCTTGCCGCATAGGTAGCAAGTCTTGTACCTTTTACCGGGTCAAAAGAGTTAATTCCCTTTATAAGACCAATTGTACCAACGGAAATCAAATCTTCTTGTTCGGAATAGCTTGAATAGTATTTTTTTATGATATGTGCAACTAAACGTAGATTATGTTTAATAAGTTTATCTTTTGCTGCAGAATCGCCTTCTTGCATTTTATCCAAACATTCTTTTTCCTCTTTTGCCGAAAGTGGTAGCGGAAAAGAGGACGGATTGCTGATGTGCAATGCAAAGTAGTAAAGATAAGAAATCAAATTTAGTATTGAAGAAAACATAAGCCACCTCCATATATTAAATATTTATGCAGGTGGCAAGTACTTTTTTCGTGTATTAATTATATATGTTTTTGGATTATTTTTCATTTTTAAATAATATATGATGATTTTTATAAATAATAAGAAAAAAATAGTAAATTTTAGTATACTTTTTGGAAAAAAACAGCAAAATATAAGAAAAAAAAGTAAAAAAGACTTCCAATTCTGTGAATGTTGTGATATTATATGTTCATAGACGGTTAACATATTCATTTTAATGTGTTATTGTTCGTTTAAATATGACAAGGGGGGTTATGCCTGTATATATATTAAGTAGTATATATTTAATTATCTGCTAAGGCAGGCTGTACAGGTAGACTTTTGTCTTAAAATCCTGTGCAGGCACAGCACAGGTCAAATTTTGCAGGCTATTTTAATTTTTTTAATTGCGAAAGGAGCAATTCCAAAATGAAAACTTTACAAAAACTTAAAAAGGACAAAAAAGGTTTTACACTTATTGAGATGGTTATCGTTCTTGTTATTATAGCAATCCTTGCAGCAGCACTTGTTCCATCTATGATTGGTTGGATCGATGATGCTAATAAAAAGTCATTCCTTACAGAGGCACGCAGCACATTAACTGCTGTTCAATCACAAATCGGTATTGCATATTCAAAGGGCATAAATGTTGTAAACCAAGACTCACTTTCTATAAAAGAGGGTGAAGACTGGGACGAAATAGCCAAAAAAGCAAATGAACAAGATACCGGTGCTACAATGAAAGCTAAAGTTAAATTTACTATAGCAGATAATAAAATTGCAACATTTAGTTATGATAACGGAAAGTATAAGACAACATATACATCTAAAACAAATTCATGGTCTGAGCCAGGACCAAGTGAGAAAACTACAACAAAAGCACCATAACTAAAACGTTAAAATATTAAGTTTTATTAAAGTCCCGCACGATTGTGCCAACAGTGCGGGACTTTTTAAGATTAATAAAACAGTGGAGATATAATATGCCTGTAAAAATTGCGTATACAATTTTATATATCTTTGTATTCATAATCGGAAGCTGTTTTGGAAGTTTCCTTAATGTATTGATTTATCGTGTTCCAAAGGGAGAAAATTTTGCAAAAGGGCGTTCTCATTGTCCTCAATGCGGAAAAACATTGCATTTCTATGATATGATTCCAGTTCTTAGCTGGTTTATATTAAAGGGAAAATGCAGAGATTGTAAATGCAAAATTTCTTTTCGATATCCGTTAGTCGAATTGATTGGCGGTCTTGTTGCACTTGCATGTGTATGGAGATTTGACTTTTCAATACAAGCCATTATTGCATTCTTCTCTATATCGATATTGATTGCAATATCTTTTGTAGATTGGGATACAATGGAAATTCCAAATGGTTTTACACTTTGTTTAATTGTGCCCGGTATTTTGTCTTTATTATTTTTAGATGATGTACTATGGTATGAGAGAATAATAGGCTTTTTTGCCGTATCTCTTCCAATGCTTTTAATTTCTATGATTGTTGCGGGTGCTTTTGGTGGAGGAGATATAAAGCTTATGGCAGTCTGCGGATTTTTACTTGGCTGGAAGAACATATTAGTTGCATTCTTTATAGGTTTGTTAACTGGCGGTATATATGCAATCTTTTTGCTTGCAAGTAAAAAATCAGGAGCAAAGGAGCATTTTGCTTTTGGCCCATTTCTTTCATTAGGAATAGCAATTGCAATGCTTTGGGGTAGTGATTTGGTTCAGTTATATCTTGGGATGTTCTTGATCTAATCATATATTTCAGAATGTCCGGTTGCAAAATTAGGTGGTCAGACACTGTGAAATGTATGGTCGTTATTTCATACATAAAAACTGGCAAAGGAGTGATTTTGTGCCAACCTATCAATATAATGCAGTTACCTTAGATGGTGAAAAAAAGCGTGGAACTATGGAGTGCGATGATCCACAACGCTTAACGGAAAAACTGCGTGAGCAAAATTTATATATTGTTGATTACAAAATTAATTCAAGCGCAAGATCAAAAGGCAAAAAATTAAAACCTATGGAACTTGCAGATTTTTGCAGGCAAATAGGCACAATGCTTTCTTCGGGCGTTGTTTTGATAAAAGCAGTAAAAATAATATTAGAACGTGATATGGACCCTAAAATAAAAAATGTTTATACCAATTTATATCAATCATTAAAGCAGGGATTATCTCTTTCAGAAGCTATGGAAGAGCAAGAGGGCGTTTTTCCTCCGATGCTTATAAATATGTATAAAGCAGGTGAAGTAAGTGGTAGCATTGATGTTACATCAATGAAAATGGCTGCTCATTATGAAAAAGAGGAAAGATTAAACAGTAAGATAAAAAGTGCTATGACATATCCTGCAATTTTAGGAGTAATAACAGTAGCTGTTATTTTCTTGCTGTTTACGGTTGTTTTGCCTAAATTTGGTTCAATGTTTACTGATGATATACCACCGGTTACAAGGTTTATGTTTAATGTAAGTGATTTTATGCAGTCAAGTTGGTATGTTGTTATTTTGGTTATCGCGTTAATCGTTGTTCTTGTTAAATTCCTTAAGACGCAAAGGCCTATAAGAATAGCACTTGACAAGTTTAAGCTTAAAATTCCTAAAATTGGAAAGCTATTAAAGATTATTTACACTGCACGTTTTGCAAGAACATTAAGTTCTCTTTACGCAAGCGGAATTTCTTTGGTTGAGGCTTTGTCAATCGCAAAGGGTACAATCGGAAATGAGTATATTTCATCTCAGTTTGATAGCCTTGTAAAAGAAGTCAGAACAGGAATGACAGTATCTCAGGCTATTTCTCAGGTTGATGGATTTGACCCAAAGCTTGCTTCAACAATCCTAATTGGTGAGGAGACCGGTAAGCTTGATGAAATGCTTGATTCAACGGCTGATTCGTTCGACTATGAATCAGAGCAGGCAACAGGTCGTATGACAGCTTTGATTGAACCTATAATGTTAGTTGTTATGGCTGTAATAGTTGGAACAGTAATGATTTCTGTTATAATGCCTATATATGGTATGTACGATAACATAGGTACAATGAACGGAGCTTAATAATAATTTTATTATGTTAATTCTTAAAATAGGAGGGAGTTTACTCGATGATAACCTCGGTTTATATTTCAAATGAACGTATACAAGTTTTATCAGGTGTATCTAACAGTAGTAAAAAACACGTAGATATAAAATCTTGTATCTACATTTCATTACCTGACAATTCAATTTTAAATGGTGTTATAACCAATGAAATTGCAGTCAAGGAAGCACTCGAAAAGCTTTGGGGTAAATACGATTTGCCTAAGAAAGATGTGTACTTGGTAATTGATAGCGGAACAATTTTAAATAAAAAGGTAAAGGTTCCTGCTCTACCTAAGAGCACAGTTCAAACACTTGTTCAGGAAGAATTTAAGGATATTGAAGGATTTTCAAATTTCCTTTTCGATTACACTGTCTTAGAAGATGGCAGAAACGGCAGTCCTGAAGTTTTGTGTAATGCTGTCGGCAAGGAACTTGTTGCAAGCTATATTAGAATTTTTGATTCTGTTGGAATTAATCTAAAAAGTATTGATGTTTCTACCAGCTGTGAATATAAACTCTTTAAATTAAATTCTAATATGGTTACCAAAGATTGCATTGTTATTGTTTTAGATAAGAATAATATGACCTCAATTTTACATATTGATGGAACTTATAGCTTCTCAAGTCGTTGTAGATTACTTGATGAAAGAGGAACAGAACAATCCAAAATAGAAATAGCTCGTAATATGTCTTCATTGATACAGTTTGCAAGGTCGGAAAATTCGAGAAAAAATCTTACCGATATATTTATTAGTGGACTTTCTGAAAATGAGGATACACTTTGTGAAGGACTTTCCAATATAATAGGTGCAAATGTTTCAATTATTCCAACCTGTCCGGAGATAACCTATAAGGGTAGTGAAGAAACTGCTAAATTCTTACTATCCGATTATCTTTATGCCGTTGGAAACTTAATAAGACTGTGAGGTGCATAATTGATGGAATTGTTTTCAAATAAAAATAATGAAACTCCCGAAAAGGACAACAGTAATATTAATTCCAATGGTAAAGAAAAAACAGATAAAGTAAAAAAAGTGAAAAAGCAAAAAGCAAAATATCTTGATCAGAAAGATATGAACTTTTTAGAAAGATATCAAACTGTTGTTGAGGGAAAACAGGCCAAGATAGACCCTAAATTTTTTGTATTTCCAGCTGCGGGAGTTTTAGGTGTGCTTGCTGTTGTGTTTATTATAATAAACATTATTACAGCAATTACTGTTAGTGGAAATAAAAAGATTCAAGCTTATGTTAATGACGCAAACAATATCGCATCCTATAATGAAGCTGTGGAGTTGTCAAAAGATATAGCAGAAAAAAGATTATCTAAAACTGCGTTGGAGCAGACAATAGAGATAGTTAAAAAATATCCACAAATCAATCAGGACTTTATAACAAAACTATATGCTGCATTGCCACAGGGAGTTACAGTTGAAAATATAACTTTCGATAGTGCTCAAGGATATTTGTCCCTTTCTTGCAATTCAGATGCCGTAGCAATAATACCAACCTTTATTAACAACTTAGAGGGTACAGGTGAGTTTGCTTGTGTAGGTTATACAGGATATAGCGGCGGTTCGGGCGGTTATTCGTTTACAGTAGATTGTATTTGTAACGGAAATTAATATAGAAAGGGATGAATAAAATTGACAACAACCCTTACGGAAAGAGATAAAAAACTTCTTTATATTTTAGGATTGGTACTTGTTGCGATTGTGGCAATTAGATTTATTGTCGTTCCATCCTACAATAAATTAGAAGAAGCTAATAAGACAAAAGATTCTCTCGTACAAAAGCAAGAACAAATGATGGCTGAAATAGCCAACGTTGAAACTTATAAGAAAGCATTAACTAATGCAGAAGCAGATTATAAAAAATCAGCTGAAAAGGTATATACGGACTCTAAGCCGGCAGGAATTGATCAGGCTATTACAGGTAAGATTTCTGAGCTTGGATTGACACCAACATCTTTAAATATAACAGAGATAAATAAAGTAAAGGTGTACCAATATTCTATTCCTAAAACAGTTTCAGAAAGCGAAAGTAGTAGCACAACTAATGATAAAATTGGTGTAGTAGCAGATAAATCTTCT
>CAYMZO010000077.1:0-6043 GCA_964394885.1 uncultured Eubacteriales bacterium
AGGATATTGTAATGGCTAAAGCCAATGAACCGGAGCCAGGCTATCAGTTTTCCCACTGGATTGACGCTACAGATTCCAATGTTCCTAAAACCTTGGGGTATGAGAAAAATTATACCTTTTATGCGGAAAGGCCAATGGTTTTAAAGGCAATTTTTACGACGATTGATGCCCCTGTTGATAAGAAAGGTGCCACGCAAATTGTAGGGAAAGAACAACATTGTGGGGCTACTCCGAAAGAAAGTTATATGTCATTTACGTCCATGTCCACTGTACCATCAGGTGGAAAAATATTAAAGGCTGGTGTTGTATTAACAAAGGATGGGGCCATTGCAAAGACTGTAAATGATTTTGTGGCGGAAACACCAGGGGTTTATTTACGCGGGGGGTATACCGAGGCCAATGCCTATCGTTATTGTTTTACTATTTCCCCAATTTCAGAAAATGCACAATGGTATGCACGGGCTTATTTATGCTATGAGGACGAAAGAGGTGTTATTCATAGGATATATGGACAGGATGTAGAAACACAAATTTTAAAAAAAGCTGAGGAGTAATCAATGAAAAAGAAAATGAAGCTAATGGCTTTTTTATGTGTGGTGATTGGGGGTGCGTTTATGGCATCTCCTGCCTTAGCAGAAGAAATGCCAAAGGTATATTCTGAAGGTTATTTTCAATATTACCATAATCAAGATTATGCCTCTTTAGTGGGCTATTTTGGGAGTGATCCAGTGGTGGAGGTACCTGCTTTTTTAGGTGGGGTCCCCCTATCGGTTATCCGTGATGGTGCTTTTGTGGATGGTGAAAATATGAGTAAAATTATATTACCTGATACGGTTATGTCTGTTAGTGCCAATGCCTTTAAGGGGTGTGAGGGTGTAGAGATTGTATATGAAGGTGAGGCAGTGGAGCCTGATCCTCCCATTGATCATGGGGAAAGTGAGGGAGATACCCATGGATCCAGTGGAAAATCAGAAGCCCTTATTGATGAAAATGGGAATGTTATTGTTGATACATACGAGGAAGTTTTAGATGAAAAAAGCCTGAAGGCCAATGGCGAAAAAGAAGAGGCAGTACCTATTAAGACCACAGCCAATGGACGCATTGCTTATCCCACAGGAAAGGCATTACAACCTCATCCCACTACATTTAATCTTATGGGTCTTGGGGCTGTGATTATTGGTGTATTAGGGGTTATGGTGGGAATGGAAATGGGAACTGCCGAGTTTGACGGGTGTTCCGGTGAAAGAGATTTAAGGTACTTTGAAGAAAGAGCAAAGGGTGGAGTAGGCCTTATAATAACAGGAACCTGCAAAGTAAATAATAAGAGCGGAATTGAGAGTCCTGCACAGATTTCAATGACAGACGACAAGCATATTGCACCCTTTAAAGAGCTTGCAGACGCTGTTCATGCACAGGGAACA
The DNA here is from genome assembly GCA_964394885.1 of uncultured Eubacteriales bacterium. Lineage (GTDB taxonomy): Bacteria > Bacillota > Clostridia > Oscillospirales > Acutalibacteraceae > RZYX01. The sequence continues at coordinate 1,422 of CAYMZO010000077.1, forward strand.
AAAATATTTGTCCAGCTTCATCATCCGGGCAGACAAACTCTTAATATTATGTCGTTCGGTTGGCCAATAGCAGAAGTGGTTGGTAAAAAAGTAGGAGATAAATTCTACGACGTTCTGTTTGGAAAAGTAATATCTAAATTCTCCGTAAGCGACCTTGACCGACCTATTGTAAAGTTTATAACAGGAAAAGTTTTGCCTCCTGTTCTTGCTCCAAGCTCAATTCCTTGCGGACTTGGAGGAAGCCCAATACACGATACAAAGACAAGGGCGTTGTCAAGAAAAGAGATAAAAGAGCTTGTAAATCAGTTTGCGGATGCAGCCGTAAGAGCAAAAAAGGCTGGTGCAGATGGAGTTGAAATTCACGCAGGGCACGGATATTTAATCGAAGAATTTTTAAGCCCCCGTACCAATCTGAGAACAGATGAGTATGGTGGAAGTCTTGAAAATCGTATGCGTTTTATATCTGAAATTATAAGTGAAATCAAAGTGCGTTGCGGTGGTAACTACCCAATGATAGTAAGGCTTGGGGTTGAGGAATATTACGACTCTATCGGTCTTCCAAACGCAGGCATAAAAATAGACGAAGGCGTTGAGATGGCAAAAAGACTTGAGGCACTTGGCGTTCACGGAATAAATGTAACTTGTGGTACATATGAAACAAGTAACTTTAGTATTGAGCCTACCAGTTATGAATTGGGATGCAGGTCAAAAATCATAAAGGCTGTTAAAGATGCAGTAAATATTCCTGTTATTGCAGTTAATCTTACGAGAACTCCAAAGCAGGCAGAGGAATATTTGCAGGACGGATTACTTGATTTTATCGGACTCGGCAGACCTCTTCTTGCTGACCCATACTTTATGAAAAAGGCAATGGAGGGCAGAGAAGATGAAATACAAAGATGTATTTGTTGCCTTTGGTGTATTGAAAGTGTAACAAAAAATCAGATAAGCGGACAGCCGGCTGAATGTGCATTAAATCCACGTACTTGCAGAGAACTGACTTATTCCTTAGAACCCAAAAAGGATGGGGAAGGAAGAGTTGTAGCAATAGTTGGCGGAGGTCCTGCCGGACTTACTGCCGCAAAGACTTTGGGACAGCGTGGATTTAAGCCGGTGTTATTTGAAAAAAATGACCATTTAGGCGGTCAACTTTATCTTGCTTCACTTCCACCTCATAAGGAAAAACTCAAGTGGGCAATAGAGGATTTGACAGTAGCGGCAAAGAAGAGCGGTGCAGAGATAAGACTTAACACACTGGCAACCTTAGAAAATATTAAAAAACTTAATCCGTATGCAGTTATAGATGCAACAGGTGGAGAATCTGTAAAGCCTAAAATTAAAGGTTCAGACAAAGAGCATGTATGCACAGTAACCAATATACTTGAAGGAGAGGTAAAGCCTGTCAACAAAAAGGTTGTAGTAATCGGTTCCGGAATGACAGGACTTGAAACCGCTGAAATGATTGCACAGCAGGGCAATAAAGTAACAATTGTTGAAATGGCAAATACGGTTGCTCCCGGTACGTGGTCGCAGCACCTTGAGGATATTTTGCCAAGGCTTAATAAGCTCGGAGTGGAAATCGTAACAGGACAAAAGTTGGTGGAGATTGAGGATTCTCAGATTATCATTGAGTCCGTAAAGACAAATTTCAGTTCAAGAATTGATGCAGATGCGGTTGTCCTTGCAATCGGAGTCAAGAGTAATGATATTGCATCAAAATTAAAACCTCACTTTAGTAAGGTATACAAAGTGGGAGATGCAGAAAAAACAGGCAGAATTGCAAACGCAGTTCATACTGCATACAAAACCTCGCTTGCACTGTAATAAACAAAATTAAATATAGGGAGTAATATTTAATGAGTACAAATTATTATGGTTATGCCGGAAGAGTTCTTAAAATAAACCTCAGCAACAGAAGTTTTGAGGAATTTCCGTGGACAGATGAGGACAGACAGAGAACTCTGGGCGGAAAAATTATGGCGGCAGATATTTTATATCATCATATCAAACCCAATATGGATGCATTTGACGAGGACAACTGGATAGTGGTGTCAACAGGTCCACTTACCGGTAATGGATGCCCAAGCACATCAAGATTTAATATTTCAACAATTTCACCATTGACACATAATATTACATCGTCAAATTGCGGAGGAGATTTTGGAATACACCTTAAAAGAGCGGGATATGATGCTGTAATTATCACGGGAAAAAGTGAAACTCCGGTGCAAATAGAAATTAAATACGACACAGTAAATTGCTATGATGCAAGTGAGTTGTGGGGTCTGGAAGTTACGCCGACTCAAGAAAAGCTTAATCCCAAATACGGCAAAATGGTAATTGGTCCTGCTGGTGAAAACAAAGTGCTTTATGCGGCAGTATTTAGCGGTGAAAGAGCTGCTGGTCGTGGTGGAACAGGAGCTGTTTTCGGAGATAAAAAAATTAAAGCAGTTACGGCATTCGGAACATATAAGACTGTTGCTGCAAATCCTGAAAAGCTGAGAGAACTTAACAAAAAGTGGTCAACAACACTTCGAAATAATCCTTTAACAGGAAAAATGATACCGGAGCTTGGAACAGCATCTTTAATTGCTCCGTTGCAGGCTGCCAATATGCTTGCAACCAAAAATTTCAGTAGTGGATGTTTTGATAATTTTGATTCGATTACAGGAGAAACCTTAAAAGATACACATCTTGTTAGAAATAGTGGATGCACATCGTGCGTTATTCAATGCACTCGTCGTGTTAAGCTTGATGACAAGGTTGTAAAGGGACCTGAACTTGAAACTCTTGGATTGCTCGGACCAAACATTATGAATGATAATCTTGAACAGATTATCAGGTGGAACTATGAACTTGATGAGTTGGGGATGGACACAATATCGTGTGCAGGTACGATTGCCTTTGCAATGGAACTCAATGAAAAGGGTTTATGGGATAACGGTTTAGAGTTTGGGAAAATTGACAATCTTTCAGAAACTTTTAAGGACATAGCATACAGACGAAAAAACGGAGCTATTTTAGCAGATGGTTCAAAACTGCTCGCTGAAAAGTTTGGCGGAAATGAGTTTGCAATGCAGGTAAAGGGTATGGAGCTTGCTGCGTATGAGCCAAGAGGTTCAGTCGGACTTGGGCTGGGATATGCCACTTCTAATCGTGGTGCTTGCCATATTAACGGAGGATACCTTGTTGCAGTAGAGGTGTTTGCTCCGCAATATGTTGCTTTAAGTAAGCATTCAAAGGCTGCACTATCCGTTTTTGTTCAGGATTTATCGGAAGTAATATCCGCACAGGGTTCGTGTGTCATTTCTGCCTTTGGCGTTTTTCCTAACTTCGTTGTTTCAAATCCAAATGGCATACTGATGAAATCCTTATTAAGGTTTATTCCGATTATAGGACCGGTTGTAAACATAATAAATAAATATCCTGAAATAGCAATTATTAATATACCGTTTATTCCATACACATACGCCATTAAATATGCAACAGGTATGAAGATGAATTTTGGAAAATATTTAAAAATAGGTAAGCGTGGTGTTGTTACCGAAAGGATTGCAAACACAGTTTTGGGACAAAAATCAGGCTGTGATGTTCTTCCTGAAAGATTGACAAAGGTTGAGCAGATATCGGGCAAAAAGAATTCTAAGGTTCAGCTTGATTATATGTTAAAGCAATACTATAAAATAAGAGATTGGAAAGACGGAATTCCAACAGCAAAGGCACTTAAAAGGGCGGGGATAGATTTACCAAAATACAGATATTCAGATTAAGAGGTATTTGTATGGCCAATGTTCAAGTAAAGCTGTATGGCAAACTGTATATTGACAGTAAGATAAAAAGTATATCAGTAAATGCAAACAATATCTCGGAGCTGTTTGGTGAAATCAACAGACAGACATCAGCCAATATTGATGCAAAGCCAATTGTATATAAAGATGCTTTTGTTTATGTTAACGGAAAGCGTTGCACAAACAAGAGAAAAAGGCTAAAGGATGCGGATGAAATCTGGCTTATGTCTCCAACAATGGGTGGCTAAATGAATTTGCTGAAATGGACTTAATAGTAATAAAATGGCTAATACCCATTGTCTGTATATTTACGTAATGATAAGTGCTAAAAAATAATAGGGAGAATGAATTATGTCATATATAATTGATGACAACTCTTGTGTTGGATGCGGTGCGTGTTATTCTGCTTGCCTTTTTGGAGCAATTTCGCAAATGGATAATCATAATTATAGAATAGACGAAGATAAATGTTACACCTGCGGACAGTGTGAAAATCAATGCCCTTTAAATGCAATATATCTTATTAACGGTTCTAAAAAAATAAAAAGTATTTCAATAAATGCTGATAAATGCGTTGGCTGTTCTATATGTATGAAAAATTGTCCGGCAGAGGCAATAACAGGTGTTGTCAAACAACCATTTGAAATCAATACATATAAGTGTATAAAATGTGGAGTTTGTGCAACAAAATGCCCCAAAAATAGCATAGATATTATCTATGAATAGTAAGCAAGTCAATTTAATTTAAAAACATAGTTAAAGCAGAAAAAGCCATAAGAAATTTCTTATGGCTTTTTCTGCTGCTATCTAAACACATTATAAAAGAATATATGA
>CAYMZO010000078.1:0-6041 GCA_964394885.1 uncultured Eubacteriales bacterium
CTTTCTGGAATACCAGACGGAAACTCACTTTCCCGTCTTCAACCTTTATATTCTGCACCATATCCAGTGCCACAATACTTTTCGATGTGCCGGGGTATTTCACCTCCGCCAACACGTCGCGTACCTCTTGTTTAAGCAAATTTTCTTTAATTAAAATATCTAAATCTATAAAATACGGGTTGCCTGCAAAGCTTGAGAAAGACTGATATGGTGAATCTCCATATCCGGTTGGGCATATTGGAAGTATTTGCCAATATGCCTGACCTGCTTTTTCTAAGAAATCCACAAAGTTATATGCCTCTTGTCCTAATGTTCCAATGCCATAATTCGAGGGAAGTGATGATATGTGCATTAATATTCCGCCTGATCTCATTTTTACACCTCAATCACAAATTATCTTTTTCGTGTCTTTATCAAACACGTGAATTTTTTCAATATCTATTGCAAGTTCCACATTGGTATTTGCCTTTACACCGGAGGATGAAGGAACTTTTGCAATAACGGTCTTGTCTTTTACTCTACTGTAAATTAATATTTCCGACCCCATCATTTCAGCTATTGTTGCATATAACTCAATCTTGTTGCTGTCGTCCTTTTCAAAGTAAAATTTTTCAGAATGCAGGTCCTCGGGACGAATTCCTATTGCAACATCTCTGCCAACATAATCTTTTAGTTTTTCATACATTCTCATAGGTATCGGTATTCTGTAATTTTCAAAATTCGCATAGTATTTGTCATCTGCTGTTGTTATTGTTGAATCAATAAAATTCATTTGCGGAGAACCGATAAAGCCTGCAACAAACATATTGCAAGGATGGCTATATAAGTTTTGAGGCGTATCAACCTGCTGAATTATTCCGTCTTTCATAACAACTATTCTGTCCGCCATTGTCATTGCTTCTGTCTGGTCATGAGTAACATATACAAAAGTGGTCTGCAAGTCGTTGTGAAGCTGCGTTATTTGGCTTCTCATCTCTGTACGAAGCTTTGCATCAAGGTTGGAAAGAGGTTCGTCCAAAAGAAAAACTGCTGGGTCTCTTACCATTGCTCTTCCAAGTGCAACTCTTTGTCTTTGTCCTCCCGAAAGTGCCTTTGGCTTTCTTTTAAGATATTTTTCAATATCAAGAATTCGAGCTGCTTCTCTTACCTTTCTATCTATATCCTCTTTTGGGATTTTTCTGAGTGTAAGTCCAAAAGCCATATTTTTATAAACCGTCATATGAGGATAGAGTGCATAGCTTTGAAACACCATTGCTATATCCCTATCCTTTGGTGCAACATCGTTTACACGCTTGTCTCCTATATACAGTTCACCGCTTGATATTTCTTCAAGTCCTGCTATCATTCTTAATGTTGTAGACTTTCCACAACCTGACGGACCGACAAGAATTATAAACTCCTTGTCTTTAATTTCCAAATCAAGTCCCGGAATTACAGTGTTTCCATCATCATACGTTTTTACAACATTTTTAAAAGTAATAGTTGCCATAAATTAGCTCCCCTTACACTTTATTTAAGCATCTATATTGCAATTTAACAATATTGTCAGTTGCAATATAGAGTAAAGTACTATCCCTTTACAGCTCCTGCTACGACACCTTTTATAATATACTTTTGACAAGTAATATAGAAAATGACTATTGGTATTATGGCAACAACAAGCATAGCCATAAACCCACCCCAGTTGATTGAACCATAGGCTCCCTGCATTGTAAGCTGTATTGCAACCGGCATCGTTTTGTACTTTCCCAAAATCAAATAAGGTAACAAAAAATCGTTCCAAATCCACATTGTGTTAAGTATTGCAACCGTTATTGCCGTTGGCTTCAATATTGGAAACACCACAAGAAAAAACGATTGCAGCGGATTGCATCCGTCAATTAATGCAGCCTCTTCCACCTCAATAGGAACACTTTTTATAAACCCGCTCAACATAAACACGGACATTCCTGCTCCGAACCCAAGATAAACCAATATTATTCCTAACGGGTTGTTCAAGTGAACAGAAATAACCGTATAAGTCATTGTATACATTACCATCTGAAATGGCACTATCATACTAAATATAAACAAGGTGTAGATAACTCTTGTTGCCCACGTTTTAACCCTTGTTACATACCACGCTGTCATTGCACAAAACACTACAATTACAACAACAGATGAAATGGTTATAAAAAGCGACAGTCCGAAAGCTTTCATAAGTCCTGCTGCCTTTATTCCAAAAATATAGTTTTCTAAGCCCGCAAATGTTTCAGCATTTGGAACTTCAAACGGTGTTCCTACAATACTGAATTTCGTCTTAAAAGAGTTCATAAACACAACAAATATAGGCACGAGAAATGCTATTGCCAACGCAACAAGAAATAAGAATATAATGCTGTTTACAACCTGTTTTCTTGCCGTCATTACTGCTCAATCTCCTTTCTGCGTGTTATGAATAACTGTACGAACGCAATTATCGCAACTATTAAAAAGAATATAACCGCTTTTGCCTGCCCAACACCTTGCCAACCCACTCGACCATAGAATGTATTATATATGTCAAGTGCCATCATCGCTGTTTCTCGTCCCGGTGCACCTTTAGTCAACGCAAGGTTTTGGTCAAACAGCTTAAATGAATTTGTAAGAGTCAAAAACATACATATTGTAACTGACGGCATAACCATTGGAATTGTTATTTTAAAAAGTATTTGCCTTGAATTTGCACCGTCAATTGACGCAGCTTCATTTAAATCTTCGGGGATATTTTGAATTCCTGCAATATAAATTATCATCATATAACCAATCATTTGCCAGTTCATCAGTATTACAAGACCCCAAAATCCATACTTTGCCGCAAAGGTTATATCTACGCCAAAATTATTTAATATTCCATTTATTATTAAATTCCATATATAACCCAGCACTATTCCGCCTATTAAGTTCGGCATAAAGAAAACCGAGCGAAACAGATTTGTTCCCTTTATTGCTCTTGTCAATAGAAGTGCAAGGCAAAACGCAAACACATTTATTGTTATTACCGATACAACAGTAAATTTAACAGTAAACCAGAGTGAATTTAAAAAATCCTTATCCGAAAAAGCCTCAATATAATTTTCAAACCCTACAAACGTTGAGTTTGTAACTGTTGTAAACTTTGTAAAAGACAAATATATACCCATTAAAAACGGAACCAAGAACGCTACTACAAAAGTTGCAAGTGTGGGCAATGCAAAAACAGGAAAATATTTTTTTAAAGTCTTTTGCATCTTGTTATCTCCATTTCCTAATTTATGTAATTATACTTTTATTAACATTTTGTCGCTCTGCTCAGTTGAACAGAGCGACAAACATTTTTATATTATAACTTTAATTATTTTTGAGCCGCCCATTCTGCTGCCCATTCATCAACAACAAGTTTCTTAACCTCTGACCACTGCTTTGTACCCTGTGCATATTGTAATAAAGCAGCTCCGAAGTCATCTTTAAAGGTTTGGCTGGGGAACAAAGTAAAGTTCCACGGTACGGTTTCAACCCCATCCTTCTCCATCCATTTTATTACTTCCTTTGCCAACGGGTCTGTTGGTTTTTCATCATCTTTAAATGTGTCAAACGGAGCAATAAATCCGAGTTCATTTGTTACATATTCTTTTCCTTTTTCACTTGAGAACAACCAATACAAGAAGTCTGCAGCTGCCTTTTGCTCTGCTTCGGTTGCCTTAGAGTTTATGCAGAAAAAGTTTTCTGTTCCTATACAAAGTCCCTGCTTTTCTTCTCCTGTCATTCCAGTGTATATTGGAAGGTATTTTATATCTGTTGCTTTTACGGTATTACCTTCTACCTCGCTTATCTGCGACCAAGCCCAGTTTCCGTTTTGAACCATAGCACATTGTCCAAGTGCAAATTCGGCCATTGATTCGTCAACAATTTTTGAGCCCAAAAGCTTTGGTTCAACGGTAGAATTATTAATATATAAATCAAAGATGTTTTTATAATTATCACTGTATTCAAAGCTTATCTTTTTTACTGCATCGCTTGTCAAGTCAACCTTATTTTTATTAAACTCATAATATATCGGAACGTTGGCAAGGTGAGTTTGCCATCTCCAGTCGTCGCCGGATTTAAGCGATGTTGCCGCAAAAGTTCCTTTTATTCCAAGCTTATCTTTATTTGCCTGCATATCTTCCGCAACCGATTTTAAAGCTGCAAAGTTATTTATTTCATCCATTGAGGTATAACTTGTCTTTTTTGAGTCAAGTGCAAAATACTTTTTCATTATTGCATCATTATATATAATTCCATAGCCTTCAACCACGTATGGAATTCCCCAAACACCATCATTAGTTGACAATGCAAGAGATTTGTCGGTAAGATGCTTATAAAGGTCCGTATCTTTAAGATTTGCACAATAGTCTTTCCAGCTTTTATAACCGACAGGTCCATTTACCTGAAAGATTGTAGGTGCTTCACTTGTTGAAATCTTTGATGCCAACTGAGATTCGTATGTGCCTTCAGCTGCCGTCTCAATTACTACCTTTATACCCTTTTCCTGCTCATAAATCTTTGCCAGTTCACTATATTTGGTTGCTATTTCGGGCTTAAAATTTAAGAATCGGATTACCGTTGCTTCATCTTTCTTTTTGCATCCTGCAAACAATCCAAGAACAATTGCAAGAATCAGCATAATAGCAGATAACCTTTTTACAATCTTCATAAATTAACTCTCCTCATTTCTAAAAAGTGTTTAAACTTATAGCCTTTTTTGCTTTGTAGCTATGACTGTTTACACCTTATTATCTTTACGCTTAAAAAAAAGACTATGTATGTAAAAATTTAGAAATTTATTTCATAGTTGCTTTACAATTTCTTACATTAATATTTGTAGAATAAAATGATTTATTCTTTATTTGCTTGAAAAGTAAAATAAAAAAGCCGGATAAAAATCCAGCCCTTTTATTATTTTTATTTATTTTTATCAAAACTCGGGTTAAATGCATAAAAGTTCTTTGCATCAAGTCTATCCGTTGTAAGACGGAGTCCTTCACCGAATCTCTGATAATGTACTACTTCTCTTTCTCTGAGAAATTTTATTGGATCTCTTACATCAGGGTCATCTACTAACCGAAGTATATTGTCGTAGGTTGCTCTTGCCTTTTGCTCTGCTGCTAAGTTCTCGTGCAGGTCGGCTATGACATCTCCCTTTGACTGTAATGCTGCGGCAGTAAATGGTGTTCCACTTGCAGATGTAGGATAAATACCTGTTGTATGGTCTACAAAGTAAGCGTCAAATCCGCTTTTCTTAATCTCATCTATACTGAGATTTCGAGTTAACTGATAAACTATTGAGCCTATCATCTCTAAATGTCCCAGTTCCTCGGTACCTATTGAGGTATCAAAATGGTTATTGCAAAACCAATGCTTAAAATTGTGCATCAATCATAGATAACCTTTGAACCGTCAACTGACTCTTGCAAATGCTCTTTTACATACATAACCGCTTTGTCTGTTTCCTTATTCATCATAAGCTTAAACAAATTTTCCGAATAATCATATATTGTGTTTTTTCCATACAAATTTATGTATTTTTCCCAAAGCAAAACTACGGGTTCCTTAAAAGAGTTATATATTAATGGTGCAAATGTGTTGCCACTTAATATTGCAATCTCGTGATTAAAGGCATAAGCGGACAATGCACATTCTTTTGCACTACTGCTATTGCTTATTCCCTCTAAATAATTCAGTAACACCTGTATATCTTTTTCTTTAATATTATCAATTGCTTTTTCAACTGCAAATGAGTCGATTAATATTTTAAATTCAAAAAATGATTTTATCTCTTGATTGCTCATTTTGCATTTATTATATTTCATTATTGCCAATAAAGTTTCACAATTTCCAAATCTTCTATAATTAGAGACAAAAACGCCTTCTCTGGGGTGTATTTCAAGAAATCCTTTTCTGGCAAGTTCATTTAATCCGGAATTTATTACACTTCTACTAACATCTAATTTTTCCGACAATTCTCTTTCGGTTGGCAGCTTACTTCCTACCTTTAATTCTCC